>JANOJH010000310.1:0-7082 GCA_031408135.1 Bdellovibrio sp.
CGGAGCCAGTGGCGAAGTTATTTCATTTCGCGAGGCCCGATTTCTCGGAGTTCGAAATGTTGTCAGCCTTGGGCTTGGTCCGGATTCTAAATTGACTTCTGAATTGGTTCGCCAGGCGGGCGCCGCCCTGTACAAAGAAATCAAAGTTTTAAAAACAAATGAAATTTTCGTGAATTTCGACGGAGCTTCTGCCAATAAAAAATCTCTTGTTGAGTTTACTCAGGCTTTCGTTGAAGGCCTGCACCTTGCAGCTTACAATTTTGATGAGCTTAAATCTGAAGAGAAAAAAACTCTTCCGGTTGATATTCACTTAGTAACGAAATCTGGAAAAGAAAAAGCAGTTCAGGCGGCCTTTCAACAAGGAACGATTCTGGCATTATGTACAAACTTTGCAAAACGTCTGGGCGACATGCCGGGCAACCTGATGACCCCGACAATTCTGGCAGAATCGGCAATGGACGCAGCTAAAGGCACCGGTCTGAAAGTTACCGCATGGGACAAAAAGCGTATCGAAAAAGAAAAAATGGGTGGCTTACTCGGCGTTGCGCAGGGCTCGGCGCAGGAACCTCGATTCATCGTTATGGAATACAACGGAGCTGCAAAAACCAAAAAGCCCGTAGCTTTTGTAGGTAAGGGTTTAACGTTTGATACCGGCGGAATCAGCATCAAACCAAGCGCAAAAATGGAAGACATGAAGTACGATATGGGTGGCGGAGCTGCTGTCATCGGAACGATGTTGGCCATTGCCCAGCTTAAATTGAAAATAAATGCGATCGCTCTGATTCCGGCCACCGAGAATATGCCGGGCAGCAGAGCCACCAAGCCAGGCGATATTCACACAGCCCGAAACGGAAAAACTTTCGAAGTTAACAATACCGATGCTGAAGGCCGTTTAATTCTATCAGATGCACTTTGCTACGCTTCAGAACAGCATCCCGAAGTTATCATCGATGCAGCCACGCTGACGGGCGCAATCGTAGTTGCTCTCGGCAATGTTCACACCGGTTATTTCACCCGTGATGCGGCTTTAAAATCAAAGATTGAAAAAGCGGCGGCAGTTTCCGCAGAACTTATCTGGAATATGCCACTGACCGACGCTCACGTGAAAGATATGAAAGGCACATTTGCTGATCTTTCAAATGTATCCAGTGCAACTGGCGCAGGCTCTGCTACCGCAGCGGGCTTCCTTGAACAGTTTGTTGATTCTGAAATTCCATGGGCTCACTTCGACATTGCCGGCACAGCTTGGGCCTGCGGCAACCGTTTAAACTACTGTTCCGCTAAAGGCGCAACAGGGGTAATGGTCCGAACTTTTGTTGAATTGGCAAAGCAGTTCGCAAAATAAGAATTTAGCCCGGTTCTTGCAAGGTAGCTCCATTGATATTCTATTGTCTTTAAAAAGCAAAGGAACCCAATGGAGCCCTCTAAACAGTCGAAGTTTTTTACAGTAGCTGCCCTAATTCTGTCTTTAGGCCTTGGTGCCAACGCCGTACAGCCTGAAATTACCTCAAAGGATTTATCGGTTATCCTGCAATCGGCCTCGAATCAGGATCGCATTTACATACATAAGCAGGTTCTGGAATATACAGC
The DNA here is from genome assembly GCA_031408135.1 of Bdellovibrio sp. Lineage (GTDB taxonomy): Bacteria > Bdellovibrionota > Bdellovibrionia > Bdellovibrionales > Bdellovibrionaceae > Pseudobdellovibrio. The sequence goes on from JANOJH010000310.1 coordinate 1,591, forward strand.
CTCTATTTTAAGGGTGCCGCCCATACAGGTGATGGCTCAACATCAGATTCTGGCGCAGGATGTACTGGATCTATCTGAAAGAGACACGACCGACCAGGAAAAACGCGTTTTATTGATTTGGGCCGACATGATCGAGAAAAAAACTCTCCGAGGTAATATTGAAGCCTTGATCAATAACATCAAGAACAGCGCAACTCCGGTCGGAGAAAAAATAAAAGCAACACCACAGATTTACATAAACTATGCCCAGGAAACTCTTGCAAGTTCAATAGAAGCTGTCGTTAAGATGCGCGGGTTGACTTCAGATTCAAAAAAGAACTCGTATCTTGAGTGGTCGCAGCTATCCGAAATTATGATCCGCAAATTAAATCAATCGGCTTCCGGGTCTGAAAATATTCTGCAGCTTTCAAACAGCCGTTGGTTGAAAACCGAAAGCGCTGAATTTTTGATAGACGGACCGGCGTCTTTTGCCAAGCGCGAAATGCTTATGAGCAAGGCTGTGAATTCGATTAATATTCTCACTTGGTCGGTTTACGATGACCTGACGGGAACCCAACTTGGGGATCAGTTGATTGCGCTTAAAGCCAAAAACAAAAAATTAAAAATCCGGATTATTATAGATGGCCAGGTTGCGCGAGGCGCGGGCCGCAACGCCCAGCTGACACGAATGCAGAACAGCGGCGTAGAGATTGTTCACTGGATTAATCCTGAAAATACCTATATGGGCCAGCACCGGAAAATGATTATTGTCGACAACAAGCACTTGGTTGCGGGTGGTCTGAATTACGGTGATGTTTACAGTCATAAGAATCCGGATCTGAAAGTTTCACGCTGGAGAGACACCGACATCTATTTAAAAGGCGCCGGAGCAGAAGAGGGTAACCAATTGTTTGCTAAAATCTGGAATGAGCAATTAGGTCAGCAGACAGATCTGAAGTATTCAAAAATGCGATTTTCCGGCTTGCGTTCTGATCAGGACAAACCGGGTATAGAAGTCAGTATTATTGATCACGAACCGAATGCTACATCTGAAGGTTCCAACATCATGATGACAATTCTGAAGTCGATTCGCGAGGCAAAGACTTCGATCGATATTCAAAATGCCTACATCATTCTTTTTCCGGCGTTAAAAATCGAGATACAAAATGCGATCAAACGTAATGTCAGAGTGCGGATTCATACTAACTCGGGTCAAAGTGTTGACGAACCAATTGTTTCAATTCCGATTTTGAGAAGTGTTCTTGAATTCGTAAAGATGGGCGCTGAAGTTTATGTTAAAAAGGGTGCGACATTGCATTCAAAATTGCTCGTGGTTGATTCTGAATTCTCAATGATTATGAGCTACAACCTGCACCCGAGATCTGAACGGGTCGAAGGCGAAATGGCAATTGCAGTAAAAGACGCTCGTTTTGCAGCTAACTTGTTAGAGGTTTTCAACTCGGATATTTCCGAGGAAAAGGCCCAGCAGATAAAAAATATTAACGAACTGGTGCTTCCAAGTAGCCCCGTAGCCATTCCGACGCTACGGCTGTTTTTTGATATGTTATAAAGTGATTAGAATTCGAGGACTATCGGTTTATCAGCCGGCTCGCCGCCGGCAGAGGCCGGAGCCCGGTTAAAGTCTGCGGCTTTATTTTCGCCCTGCGAATTTTTAAATTCGACGCGCCTAAGCACCCATTGGCGTGGCCACTCATCTGAAGAATTCTTGAATGTTACGACGCCATTGAATCCGTCAAAATTATATTCGGCATCACGCGGTTTTTCATTAAGGATTTTTGTGATCGCCAGATTGATCGATGCGATCTCGGCAGGATCCTGCCCTTCTGTACAAGGCGCAGTGATTTTCATACTTGGCGCTTCTCCGGCAACGGCAATTCCTTCAGCTGCAAACTCAATTGAAATAGATGAATAGGTTTTGCAAAGTGCCGAAGAAAAACCCGAAAGCAAAATTGCCTTTTTCCCGTCGATTGTGGGGCTCACTTTAATTTTTTTCTGCAGTTGGTTTCGGATTTGTTCAGAAGTCAGGCTTGTTATTTGATAAACTTTACCGTTAAGGGCGGCGGGGTCTCGAGCAACGGCGTTTTTTTCAAACACGGTAAGAAAAGCGCTGAGACCGAACGCAAAAAATAATATAAAAACACCGATACTTTTAATGTTGGAAGCCATAGTAATTAACCTCGTTAATAGCTATATGCTACCACAACTGGCTTTTGTGTAGTTCGTAAATTCGATATTCATGTCTTTAGCCTCTAGACCTATAGCCAGTAGGCCCAGCTTGGCTGACCAGCCATAAACATTTTCTTTAGGGCACTGACTGCGTTTATCATAAAGATCTGTCACACAGAGTTTTTTATAAACGGCACCCGGACTATTTAAACTTTCTGTAGAAGATTTTTCGGCATGGGTTCTGAGAAACCCGCCGGCAAGTTCGCAGCCGATCATATAAATAACCGGTTCAGCAGAAGACTGATCCGAAGTTACAACCGATGGGATGCCCTCTTGAATAATGACTTGCTCGATGCTGCGGCCGCCTTTAGCGGGCTTCATTTTCTTGCGCGCGTTGTAGGTCCATTCTTTAATTTCCTGCGCCGAATTTACTTTGATGACGCCCAAACCATATGTACCGGCATTGTTTTTAATAAAACAGAAAGGTTCTTGAGCTATTTTCTCAGTTGCGTATTTCGTTTTAAGCCCATGCAGAAAAAGATCAACTTTATCTGCAAGATGATCACGGCTTTCATCGCTGTTAATATCGAATTCGGCAAATTCTTCAGTTTCGACCCGTAATAAAAACGGATTAACCTTGATGGTTGCCGCAAACTCGTTTGCCAAAGAATTATAGTTTTTAAAATATCTGGATTTTTTTCGCTGATACCAGCCAAGTTCGCGCGGCGGATTCATCGGTGTTGTCAGATTAGAGGCCCAGTCTTCAAGCGAATTCGAAAAGTCATTGTTGCTGATGACCAAATCGGGTGCGAATTCTTTAACCCAGGCCGAATTCTGGTATCCGCTGCCAAAGTGCAGTTTTCGCCCGGTTACAGATTCGAGAGTCAGCACTTCAGGAAGGTCTTTCGGAAAAGCCAAACGCACTTCGTAACCGGCTTGAGTCAGCAAATCAGCAATCGTGCCGACATTCTCAAGATAGTAGACGTTTTTGGTATGCTCTTCGGTGAGCATCAGAATTTTTTTTACAGTAAATTTATAATGTTTTTCAAGATATTTTTTAAATAGATCTACTGAAGTTTCCTTGTCGGTGGGACAAATATTATTAAAACCGGCCGGATAAATATTGGCATCAACATTGGTAATTTTATAGCCGGCGTCGCGGATGTCGTAACTGGAATAAATGGGGTACGCCAGTTCACGGGTATAGGTTCGAAACCATTTCTGTAGCTCTTCGTAGTTAAGACATATTTGTTCGTGAAGGTGTGCCTGAATCTGTAGGTGGTTTTTTTCAATCATTTGAGAAAGCTTTCGATAAGGATTTTTTGTTTCGGTTCTGAATAATTTAAAAACCGGAGCAGAGTTTCGGCTCCGGTTCCGTCGCCGTCGATTTTATAGCGATCGAACTTTCGAAGTTGATCAAGCAATGAAATCGATAATTTCTTTTTGAATTCCAACGAAAGATTACTGCGTTTTAGCAATGAAAAAAAATGTTCATAATTTTTGATCAGGTGATCGGTGAGCTGCTCATTTTCAGGTGCAAGCTGACTTTCCATTACAAAAACAAAGTATTTTTGAATTTCGCCCAGAAACAAAAGTTCTTCCAGCATGCGATGGTCATAAGTAAGGTCGGTTGAGTCGATTAAGATTTCGAAAACTTCCTCTAAATCGAGGGCCTCGGTCCGGTAAGCCTCATCAATTTCTTTTTTAATAATATTTGCCTGATATAAATTAGCGACTCTGAAATTATTTTTCATTTGAGCGAATTTAATTTTGTTTGCGGATATAGTAGATGATTTCCGGATCGAAAGCTCATCTAATGAAAGCAGCGCCTTTTCAGACTCATCACTTTTTTCATAAATTTTAACCAGCCTCCAGAGCGACTGATCATAAACGGCATCATACTTGCCCGAAACGTTTCGGCTAAGCCGAAAGTAAAGTGTTTTTGCAGATTCAAAATCGCCTCTGGCATAAAAATCTTCGGCACTTGCAAACATCTGCTCGCGCTCAGTCAGAGCACGGGGAAGCAAACTTTTTTCCCTGTTAAAAGCGCAGCTGGTCAAAATCAAACTAGCTGATAATATCAATGCGATCGAAATTTTTCTGTAAACCTGTGACATCTTCGCTATTTTGTCTTAACTCGAAGCATTTGTACACTTTTAGACTGTTTTTGAATTGGTTCAATCGACTTTGTAAGTCATTTTCAAGACCTTCATAATATCTGATAAGCTCGGTAACACGTACCGATTTAGTATTTGTTTCAGAACGGGTCCAAGGCGGAATCCGGTTAATGATCACACTGGTCAGGCGATAGCCCTGTTTTTGAATCTCGCGGCTTAATTTTTGTGCCTCAGTGATCCGCGAGCTGTCCAGCGCCGTGACTAAAATAAACTCGGTTTCATTCGAAACCAGCAATCGGTGGCAGTTCATGACGTATTTTTCGAGCGGGCCTTGCCATTTTTGAATGGCTTGGAAGAAAGCCGAAAGTTCCTTCATAAACAGCGAACCCGTCAGGGTTTCGAGCACCTTCAGTACCTGCGTGGTGCCAAGGCTCAGAATTTTTTTCAGGACCCCTTTTTTTGCAACATCAGACTGTCTGAACCAACTTGCGACCCCGTCGTTAAACAAAGCTGCGATTTTTTCAGGAGCCCGCAAAAAGCTCCACGTGTGCTGTGACGGCGGTGTATCAAGAATCACAAGGTCATATTCGTTAGAGGAAACAAAACGGTAAAGGCTAATTAGCGAGGTAAAATCTTGCGACCCACTTAATCGGCCGGACAGTTGCTGATACAGGCGGTTTTGCAGAAGCGCGCTGACGTCAGCCTCGCCGGAAGCGTTACGCAAAAACCATTCAAAGCTTTTTTTATGATCGATAACACACGACCAGAGTTCGCCCTTTCCTTTGTGGTTCAGCGTTACGCGATGAAGCTCGCCATCGGTCTTAATTCCCAGCGCCTGTGCCAACCGTTGCGAAGGATCAATAGTTAAAACCAGAACTTTTTTGCCGGCGTTAGCAAAACCGGTACCCAAAGAAGCTGCCATCGTGGTTTTGCCAACCCCTCCGGAACCGATACAAATAAGCGTTTTAGTCGTCGGCAGCAACGTGATCATAAGACCGTACTCAGCTGGTTCGTCAGGACTTTAATAACGGTTGCTACATCAAGGCTTGCAACTAATGGAAGTTCGAAAAATTTGATATTCTCTTTTGCAAGTTCGTCTCGGGCATTCTTTTCCGATTTCAGAATATCATTTAAGGATTCGGCCGCAAGCGGAGAAAGATCACGCAGATCGGCCGGCGCAAGCCCGCTGACTTTATTCAGATACATTTT
>JANOJH010000320.1:0-8885 GCA_031408135.1 Bdellovibrio sp.
CGTCAATGCCAGGCAAATCAGGCCACAGGCCTGTTTAGACATAAAGTTTATTTTAGCGCTGTCTATGAATTCGGCGGCGACCATCAAATCGCCTTCATTTTCACGATCTTTATCATCAACTATGATAACAAATTTGCCGGATTTAAAGTCGTTTAGGATCTCTTCGATGGGACTAATGTTCATGATTGGTAATATCTATCACAGGCCACTCTGGAATGTGGCCTTTGGCGCGAAGCATTATGGTAAAATTTGAACGCCTTCCGAACTCAGAAACTCAAACCTGCGCCACCCGCAATTGTAATGAAATAAGTAAGGTCTTCTTGTTTGGTGGCTTCACCGATTGAATTCGACTGAGGTTTGTCGTAACGGAGGTAACGCAAGCCTGAGGATGCTCCAAAACGTCCGAGCTGGATTCCTGCGCCGGCTTCTCCGAATAAAGCATTCTTTTCAGAAGGGGCCGCCCACCGATAACCAGGCCCTGCGAAAATTTTTATTCCGGCCTCTTGCACCTTTGTACTCAGAACGAAGCGTAAACTTGAATCGATGCCGGTCAGGTCGGGTTCAACACCCGGGCTTGTTCTTTTGAAAGCCGCGTTTCGCCAGACCAGCCATTCTGCAAAATTCATATTAATGCCGAGATGGATCTCTGTATAGGTTTTGCCGTTGTAGTTTCCAGAAGAACCCGAAATGTCGAAATCAAAAAAAGGAGTTTCCTTTGCTACCACCAAATTCTGGGCCTGCAGCAATGTAGCTTCGAAAAAAAAGAGTATGATCAACAGAATTTTCATTCTTATTTAAATACCACTTCATTACCTGCCAGATCAACATGAACTGCAGCTTTGTCTTTAAATTCCTGCGCGATAATTTTCTTTGCAAGCGGGTTGAGAATTTCGTTCTGGATCAACCTTTTCAGTGGTCGCGCCCCGAATTGCGGATCAAAACCCTTTTCAGCCAGCCATTTACAGACGGAATCCGAAAAATCTATCGCGATCTGCTTTTCACGCAGGCGCATGACAACATCCTGAAGCTGAATTTTTACAATATGAATCATATTCTGCATTTCGAGTGTATTGAACTCGATAATATCATCCACCCTATTCAGAAACTCTGGCCTGAATGCCTTGTTGAGCGCAGTCTGAATTGCGGCAGAACCCTGGCCGGCGCCGAGGTTAGACGTCATCACTATTATTGTATTTTTAAAATCGATTGTGCGACCCTGACTATCGGTCAGACGGCCTTCATCCAGCACCTGTAACAAAACGTTAAAAACATCCTGGTGAGCCTTTTCGATTTCATCAAACAGAACTATAGCGTAAGGTTTTCGCCTGACCGCTTCAGTCAGCTGTCCACCCTCTTCAAAACCGACGTAGCCCGGAGGGGCACCCAGAAGGCGCGACACGGAGTGCTTTTCCATGTATTCGCTCATATCGATTCGAACGATGGACTGCGGATTATCAAATAAAAAATCGGCCAGCGCCTTGACGGTTTCAGTTTTACCGACGCCGGTCGGTCCGACAAAAATGAAACTTCCCATCGGACGGTTCGGATCGGAAATCTCGGCCCGCGACCTGCGAATGGCATCCGAAATTACCTCGAGCGCGCGATCCTGACCGATCACCCGCTTCTTAAGTTCGGCCTCCATTTTGAGAAGCTTCTGCGACTCACTTTCCAGCATTTTTGAAATCGGTATTTTGGTCCAGCGGGAAATAATCTCTGCAATATCTTCGGCATCAACTTTTTCTTTCAGAATTGCCGATGTGTTGTTTTTAATACTTTCCTCGAGCGCTTTAAGCTTTTTTTCAAGTTCGGGCAGCCTGCCGTATTTTAACTCGGCCGCCTTTTCGAACTGGGCTTCTCTTTCTGCTTTTGATATCAGATTCTTAACGTCTTCAATTTCGGTTTTTATTTTTTTAACATTGTCGATCTGGCCCCGTTCAGCCTGCCATTGCTCGCGCTGCCCTTGCAGCTCTTTTGTCAGAATTGCCAATTCCGCAGAAATTTTTCCGCGACGATCCTGAGACTGGGAATCCGTTTCCTTTTTCAGCGCCTCAAGCTCAATCTTCAGACTGAGCACTTTTCGCTCAATTTCATCAATTGCTTCCGGCACACTTCGGTTTTCGATGGCGAGTTTGCTGGCGGCCTCGTCAATTAAATCAATCGCTTTATCAGGAAGAAAACGATTGGTGATATAACGGTGCGAAAGCTTTGCCGCGGCAACGATTGCCGAGTCCGTAATCTGGACGGCATGGTGTACTTCGTATTTTTCCTTAAGTCCCCTGAGAATCGTTATCGTTTCATCAACAGACGGCTCGTCAACGAGCACAGTCTGAAAGCGACGCTCGAGAGCTGCGTCTTTTTCAATGTGCAATCGGTATTCTTTAAGTGTTGTAGCGCCGATGCATCGCAGGTCACCACGCGCAAGTGCCGGCTTGAGCAACTGTCCGGCATCCATTGCACCTTCAGCTTTGCCTGCACCCACGAGCGTGTGTAACTCATCAATAAAGAGAATAATTTCCCCGGCGCTTTCGGTAACTTCCTTAATCACAGCTTTAAGCCTGTCTTCAAACTCTCCTCGGTATTTTGCTCCCGCAATGAGTGCTCCCATATCGAGAGACATTAATTTTTTACCTATAAGGTTTTCGGGGATATCTTCTTTTATGATCCTGATTGCCAGCCCTTCGGCAATCGCCGTTTTACCAACACCCGGCTCTCCGATCAGCACGGGATTATTTTTAGTTCTTCTCGACAAAACCTGCACAACTCTTCTGATTTCTTCATCACGGCCAATGACAGGATCTAGTTTTCCGGCCAAGGCAAGCTCGGTCAGATCCCGCGCATACTTCTTAAGAACTTCATATTGATTTTCGGGATTTTCATTTGTCACTTTTTTGGTTCCTTTAATTTTTTTAAGCGCCTCAGCAATGTTGTTCAGTTGAATGCCGGCTTCCCGAAACAGGCTTTTCAGTTCAGAGTCGCCGGATTTCAGCATGGCCAGTAGAAAATGTTCGGTTGATATGAGTTCGTCTTTATTGAGTCGAGCTTCGCTTTCGGAGTCTTTAAAAATCTTTTGCAGCCGGTTACTGGCGAAGACCTGCTCAGGTGCGGATCCGAGCTTTGCCATTTTCGAAAATGATTTGGCCAAAAGGGTTAGCACCGTCTTAGGTTTGACCTGTGCTTCTTCGAGCAGTCGGGGCACCAGTCCGCTTTCCTGCTCAATCAGTTCCGACAGCAGATGCTCAGGTTCGACCACCCCATGCCTGGAGTTCTCCGCCAATTTGGCCGCCGCCTGCATGGCTTCCTGACTTTTGTTAGTCATTTTCTGTACGTCTTCAGCCATATGACATTTCTCCTATATTAAACATGAGTTATGTGTATAATTTGTCAATGCTTCCTAAGTCAGAAAAGAAAGAAAAAGGCTCAAAACGAATACGGTCTTCGATAAAAAAGGACGGCATCAATCCGGCCTCCTACAACTCCTACAAATTACCCTATTCCTGCGAAGACTGTACGCACTTCAAGGCCTCAAACGAAACCTGTACGTTTGGCATGCCGACTGAACAACATTTAAAAAGAAATCAGATTATTTCTTACAATCTCTCTGGAAAAATCGCACTTTGTCGCCTTCAAGAAATTGACTAGATCAAGACTCGACTGACGAATTAAGACGTGACCAGTGTCTGGAAAACCACGACTGAAGCATGATCTAGAATTTCATTTCTACTCATAAAAATTCAATTTTCTATCCTTGTGTCCTGTCAAGAAAACTCTACGGACCCCGAAAAGTAGTTATACGAATAACGATGGGGCAGGATGTCCCAGAGCTGTGATGCTCGCATTCACATTGAAGGGAGTTCTCAAGGAAGATTTTAAGGACGATTAAGAAAATTAAGGAAGACTGAAATAAAAACATTTGGCTCGGATGCCATAGTAAAAGAAAAACAACTCACGGAGGAACAAAATGAACTTATTAATAACATAAAAAATTAAAACGGAGTTTAAAATGGGAATGAGAATTACAACGAACGTAGCAGCGATCAATACACAAAGACATCTGGTCAACAGCCAACGAAACATTCAGAATTCAATGGCACAGTTATCAAGCGGATACCGCATCAATAAATCTGCAGACGATGCAGCAGGTTTGGCAATCTCGGAAAATATGAAAGCGCAACTCAGATCTTCGGTTCAGGCACGTCGGAATGCGAATGACGGTATTTCATTGGTTCAGACTGCAGAGGGCGGATTAAATGAAATTTCAAATATCACCACCCGATTACGGGAATTGGGAATGCAAGCCGCTTCCGACACGGTCGGCGACAGAGAACGCGGATTTATCAATAACGAGGTCGTTCAGCTAAAAAGCGAAATTGACCGGATTTCGAGCACGACTAGCTGGAACTCGAACAATTTACTTGATGGAACAACCCCGGTTTTCGATTTTCAGATTGGTATCAATTCTTCTCTTAATGACGTGATCTCGTTTGATTCGGCGCAAAACGTTGCAACGACAGATTCACTTGGAGTTGCTGCACTGGATTTTTCAACAAAAGAGGGCGCCCGATCTTCCCTTTCGATCCTTGATGAAGCCCAAGGCAGTATAAACGGTATGAGAGCCAATATTGGTGCCTTACAGAACCGGTTAACCTCGACAGTGGATACTCTTGCCGTGACAGAAGAGAATCTGGCTGCAGCCAACTCACGAATCCGGGACACGGACATAGCATCGACATCTTCGGAAATGGCCCGAAATTCGGTGCTTTTGCAGGCCGGTACCGCGACATTGGCTCAGGCCAATCAGACGAGCCAGTTAGCACTTAAGTTACTTGGATAGTCCTAACGTTAAGAAACGGTAAAGGAACAGACCCTGGGCGAAACCCGGGGTTTTCATTTTTCGCAGAGAGCCAAGTTTTGACTAAGACTTTTGTCTTTAACTATTCACATAAAGTATTGGCTAAGACTTGCCGACAATTTCAAACATCGCTAGTCTGTTGAAGTTAAACTAAAGAAGGAAATATTATGGCTAAAAAGAAAAAATCGGCAGTTAAGAAAAAGAAAACTAAAGCAGTAAAAAAAACGGCTCCAAAAAAGAAAGCTGCGAAAAAAGTTACTAAAAAAGCTGCGAAAAAAGCAGCCCCTAAAAAGGCAGCTAAAAAGGCAGCTAAGAAGGTAGCAAAAAAGACGACGAAAAAAGCTGTAAAAGCGCCGGCAAAGGCCGCGAAAAAACCGGCTCCTAAGAAATCGGCTAAAAAATCTAATAAAAAATCTGACAGTGTAAATACATCAGCGATGACTCAAACATCAATGATCGACGATATCGCTTCAGAGTTTGACGACGAATCCGAATTGGATGCAATGGTCGGCTTAGAGGGTGACGCTTTAACAAATGCAGTTCCGCTTGAAGACGAAGATGTGGAAGAAGATGCAGGTCTTGCTTTTGAAAATCTGGAAGACGAAGAAGCATCCGATGACATGGAAGAAGATCTTGAAGACGATATGGCCAAAGATACATCTAAAGCTGAAGAAGACGACGACGAAGGTTATTTCTAAATAGCCGCTTAAATAGCCGTGAATGAAAAATAAAAAAGGAGTCTTAAGACTCCTTTTTTATTTCCGTAAACTATTCTGATCCGACAACGTATCTGTATTCAAAATAGATTTTCGCGCATTCAGCCAACGTAACAGGATTAGCGCAAAAAATTTTAGTCTTTAATTGGTTTTGTATGGACGGCGTATTTTTCAAATTCACCGTACTCATGCAGTTTGTTATAGAGCGTTTTGATTGTAATTCCCAAACCCAGCGCAGCCTGAGTTTTGTTGCCGCCATAATGGCCCAATGCCTTCAAAATGTATTTCTTTTCAAGATCATAAAGCGGAATTGCCGGATCAAAATCAAGCCCTTCGTTAACGATTTCCGGATTTCTGATTCCTTCCGGAAGATCATTGATCATAATCATGTGGCCTTCAGAAAGTATCTGTAGGCGTTCACAAGTGTTTTGCAGTTCGCGGATATTTCCTGGCCATTCATATTTGATCAGGATTTTCATGGCTTCTTCATCAATTGTTTTACCACGGTTGATAAATGAATTCGTCGCCGATCCCAGAAAGTAATTTACCAGCATCGTAATATCTTCTTTTCTTCTTCTCAATGGCGGAGCGCTGATCACGATCGTATTAATGCGATAAAAAAGATCTTCTCTAAAATTTCCACGCATGACTTCCTGATCAAGTTCCCGATTGGTTGCGCAAACAAGACGGATATCTACTTTGATCGGATCTTTTCCACCTACGCGGTAGATTTCTCCTTCTTGAATAAAACGTAATAATTTTGACTGAATTGCTAATGGCAGCTCGCCGATTTCATCTAAAAACAGAGTGCCGCCGTTAGCCGCCTCTGCCAATCCGATTTTCTTATTGTAAGCGCCGGTGAATGAACCTTTTTCGTGACCGAACAGTTCTGATTCTAAAAGAGTCTCTCTTAAGGCCCCACAATTGATCGCAACAAAGGGTTTGTTCTTGCGGCTGGATTTGTCATGAATCGCGCGGGCAATAAGCTCTTTGCCTGTGCCTGACTCACCCATCACAAGCACGCTTGCATGCGATGGCGACACTCTTTCGATCATCTTCATTAACTGAACCATGACATCAGACTTGTAGATTATCGGCTTGGTCTCGGTGATTTTTTGCTGGGCAACCCAGCTTGACTGGTTCTGAGATTGGGAGTTGGAACTTGGTAAATGGGGTAAAGAAGTCGCATTCGATTCTGACATGTGGTCCACCTTTCAACGTGAGCACTTCCAAAGCATTTTGCATCATTCTCGTTTTGATACATCGCATTGGCCGCAGTGCAATATAACTAAAGTCGTGTATAAATTGCAAGAAAATAATTTCATTACGTTATATTTATTTTCTGGTCTTTTAAGACAGCACTAGGCTTGAGATAATAAATAAGTGAAAATATCAATAGCTACTATTATAGATAACTACTTGAAATATAAGGAAAATATCGAATCTTTTTCACCCCTTAGCCTCAAGGCTTACCGGTCGGATTTAGCCCAAACATTCTCGATTAAACAAAGTTTTATTTTACAATACAGCGAACTGTGGAGCCTTGCCAGACCAGCTCTCGGACAATGGGGCGCCTTGAGCCAGGCAACTCGAAATCGCAAGGTTGCCACCTTAAAGAGCTTCTTTTCCTGGCTTTATGAACAGAAACTTCTCGAAACCAATTACTCGAGTCAGTTGACCTGCCCGAAGGTTGCCCGCAAGATTCCGCACTTTCTTTCGGTCGATGAAATCTTTGCGATTCTAAAATATGTCAATGATGCGACACAGTCTCCATCGACCGACAAGATTAAACTTGAAATCAGAATGCAGAAATCGCTTCTTTTATTGCTCTATGGTGGTGGCTTGCGAATCAGCGAAGCCTGTCATTTAAAATGGAAAGACATTAACCTGAATGAAAAGAAAATTCTTGTGCACGGCAAAGGAAATAAAGAGCGTTTTGCAATTCTGCCCGCTTTTGCGATTGAATATTTCAGGTCCGAACAAACGCTGGCAAAAAAATTACAGAATCAATATGTACTCGGTGAAACAGCACTTGGGCCCCGTTCAGGCTATGAACTTATCAGAAAACTCGGTAAGCAGTCCGGCTTATTGAATCCGTTGCATCCCCATGCTTTACGGCATAGCTATGCCACGCACCTCTTAGCAAGTGGCGCCAATTTAAGAACTTTACAGACTCTCCTAGGCCACGAAAGTCTTCAGGCTACGGAAAAATACACGCATTTAAGTGTTGATCATCTGGCAAGATTAATTGAGGGCACACACCCACTGGCAAAAATAAAACTGACCGGCTAGAAAAAATCAGTTCGTGTTGGATGCTTCGAGAACTTTAACTGTTGCGTGAAATATTTTTTTAAATTCACCCCTGCAATAATAAGCTTCGCGGGATTTCATATAAGTGACAGCATTGACATTTTTATTAGTCATGGTCTGGTAGATTACATCTTCGGCCATTATCATCAGGCCGGCGAGCGGAAACAATGTTGAATAATCAAGTTTGTTCGGAAACCCGGTGCCGTCGAAATTTTCATGATGCTGAATAATGAGTTTATCTACATCCGGCGGACAGCTTGTCCAAAAGCTGACGAATTCGGCTGCTCTGATCGGATGGCCGTAAATTTTCAGATTGGTCTGTTGATTAATTTCAGACTCTAACACCTTACCTGAAAGTCGGCTTAGTTTGCTCAGGAATGCGTCGTCCGTTAACTCCATATCATGAAGCAACGCTGCGAACGTAACCTTTTGCATTGTTCCCGGGCTGGCCCAATCAAGTTCAGTCAGAACAGCGGTAGCCAGAATCGCTAAAAAATAACTATGCGGCGCAACCTGACTGCCGCTCGACGACAGCTTAAGTTTATCTAAACACTCTTTTAGCTTTGGAACTTTCTTAATCAACATGATCGATTTTGCGATATTTTCTTTTGCCAAGGTCTGAATACTGTCTGACCAACCGAAGTTGCGGGAGCTATCGAGAATCAGGCTCCAGTCGGGATGCAGATTGGCAAGTGCTTCGGTGGTGTCGACATTATTCCAGTCAATACTGGAGAACACATTCTTCCGAAAATTCGAAATAAGGGTTTTGAACTCAATCAATTCAACATAAAGATGCGTCAGTTTCTTATTGCGGAAGCGGTTGGCCTCATTAGAGTCGAAATTTCCATCATGTGGAATAACTTTTATATACTGACCATGATTAAGCCAGAGAAAGAGTGCCACACCCGGAAAAACGATTTTTTCGAGGACCTCAATTGAAACAGGTAAATAACTCTCAGATTGCGAGACCATACTCTTTCGTGACAATAACTCTTCGATTTTACCTATTA
>JANOJH010000325.1:0-2650 GCA_031408135.1 Bdellovibrio sp.
AGGGAGGTTAGTGTTTTGTTGGTCAAATTGAAAACAGCATGATAGCTGCGTTTCTTTTCATTTTCAGCTTGCTTGTTCTGTTGCGAATACAAAATACTGTCCTTCCAATTCCACACTTCTACTTTTACAATTTCCTCTTCCAGTTTCAGCGTGTCTTGCACAATGGGTTTAGGAGCAAGGCCGAGAAAAAGTTTGCTTCCATCTTTGGAGAACGATGGGGTAAAGTGTTTGCTCACAAACCAACCATCTGGCACTCCTGGAGTTTCTTCCTCAACAAGGAGAGCGGATTGTTGATCTCCCGTTTTCCAATGATGTAGTTTGAAGTAATGCACCGGTGCCTTGGTGGTATCGCTATCTACTAAAAAGCTCGCTTGTGTTCCATCATCACTTATGGCAAGGCCTTTGTATTCGAATTTACTTTTGCCTTGATGAAGTTGTTTCAGTGATTCGTTTTGAAGATCGTACCAATAGGCACCAGGCTTTAGTGTGCTATCGTTGCCAGTGGAAGCGAAAAGCAATCCCTGTCCGAATTTAGCGAATGAATAGTCTTTAACATATCCAAAGAGTATTTCTTTACCATCAGATAATCTGCGTACCACCAACGTGTAGCCATTGTCATCACTATTTTTCTTTATCTTTTTTTTCTTGTCAGACGTTTCTGTTTTCTTAAGCGTATCGACTTTGTCTTTTGAAGTTTTCTTATCCTCTATTTTTATCTCAAGTTGATAGGCAACCCAATCTCCTGCTTTCTCTGGAATTTTATAAGACTTTACATTAGCGACCTTTTCCAGTTTACGGCTGACAAAGTCGAAAATCCCAAGGGAATCCTTTGGCAAGTCTTCTTTTTTCTTCTTTTGCCTGCGTAGATCTTTTACTTTTTCCTTTTGTGGTTGGATCTTAAATAGGGCATGCTTGCTATCGAACATGAGCGCAACTTCCGCTGCGCGTTGTACGGAATCTTGCTTGAAGGATGAAAGATTATAGAAAGCAATTTTCCCATCGCCATCCTGGGGATTGATTAGAAGTGCAGCATTGCTGCCATCGTTAGTAAGGGCTTTATAGGTAATGTCTTTCCAGCCATCATAAACGCTGTGCGTAAGCGGCTGCTTTTTGATGACAGAAGCGTTTGTTTTTTTTTGGGCAAATCCCGAAAGGGAGAAGGCGCAGTACAACACAAGAAATAGTATTTTCATCGATACACGAATTGAACGATGATAAAACTAAGAAAGGAAAGTGGTTTTGTGAATTTGAAATGGGATGAGAGGTAAAAGAAAAAACCACAGATCCACAGATAAAATTAATCTGTGAACCTGCCTGTCCGGCCCGCCTCCCGAAGTCGTACGGAGGGCAGGTAGGCAGGTCTGTGGATATGAATCACTATACAATTATCCTTTAAAGTGTTTCAGCTTTACAATCTCTTCTGGCTTTAGAAATCTCCATTCGCCACGGCCAATTTCTTTTTTATCAAGACCAGCATAGACAGAGCGGTCAAGCCTTACAACATCATAACCCAGGGATTCAAAAATCCTGCGTACGACACGGTTCCAGCCAATGTGTATTTCTATGCCTACCGTTTTGCTATCATCCGAGATCATCGCAAGTTCGTCTACAATTGCTTTGCCTTCTGGCAAATGAACACCTTCCTGGATTTTTATAAAATCATTTTTTGTGAGGGGCTTATCCAATTCTACTTTATAGATCTTCTTTGCCTTATACGATGGGTGCATCAGCTTTTCAGCCAGGTCACCATCGTTGGTCAATAAAAGCAACCCAGTTGTATTGCGGTCGAGCCTTCCTACAGGATAAATTCTTTCTTTACAGGCATTGGCCACAAGGTTCATCACGGTATTGCGTTCCTGTGGATCATCCGTAGTGGTTATGAATCCCTTAGGTTTATTCAACAAAATATAAACTGGTTTTTCAGCCTTAAGCAGTTTGTCTTCATATCTCACCTGATCGCCTTGCTTTACTTTATAACCTAGTTCAGTGATGGTTACTTTGTTTACGGAAATCAGGCCCATCGTAATCAGATTGTCTGCCTCTCTTCTTGAACACACGCCACTGTTGGCAATGTATTTATTCAGGCGAGTGAGGCCGTCAGAAGGTTTTTCTTCCCAAACTTTTGGTTTGAAAGATTTGGCAGAACGAATGACACGTTTTTGAAAAAAGGGCTTTTGCTCTCCATCTCCGGAAGGTTTTCTTTCAAAGCGTTTTGGCTTTTCTCCATCGGGTGAATCAGCTTCCCTGCCTGCAGGCAAGGCAGGCTTCTTGATTGGTTTTTTGAAATCATCTGAATATCGCTTTGATCCTTCAGCCTTTTCAAATTTCTCGGGCCGGCCAAATGAACCGGATGCACTGGATGTTTTACGAAAAGGTTTTTCCTCGCCACCTTCGGATCGGGATGGTTTCGAAAATCTTGGTTTGTCTGAAGCTGAGTCTGATGATCCTTCCTCTCTCCGTTTGAAGGGTCTCTTGAAATCTCCTTCTGCTTTTCCGAAACCTTCCTTACCGAATGAAGGCGATGAACTTGTTTTACGAAATGGTTTTTCATCCCCGCTTTCTGACCGGAACGGCTTTGAAAACTTTGGCTTTTCTGAGTCTGAACTAGGTGAGCCTTCATCTCTTCGTTTAAATGGTCTCTTGAAATCTC
>JANOJH010000335.1:0-3426 GCA_031408135.1 Bdellovibrio sp.
TTGATAATGCGCCGGAGGCTGACTTCATCGGGCCAGATGGCCTGCTTAATATAGGCTAGCCAGTCTTTGGCTTCCTTACGGTCAAAAATAGATATACCGCCCGAGATCGCATAAGGAATCTGCGCACGTCTGAAGGCCGACTCGATAAAACCACCTTGGGTGTTAGACCTGTAAAGGATAGCCAGATCCGAAAACTGTAAGTTCTGGGTTCTGAAATTCTGAACTTCACGCACAACGAAATCAGCTTCTTCATCCTCATTTTCAAGAACAAAAACTTCGGGTTTAAGATTCGAATGATCGGTTTTTGTCGATTTAAGAATCTTACCGTGACGTTTGGCGTTTTTAGAAATCACTTCGTTACCGAGATCCAGAATAGTCGAAACTGAACGGTAATTCCGCTCAAGCTTGACCACTTCACATTTTTCGAAACTATAAGGGAAATTCAGGATATTGCTGATCTCCGCCCCGCGCCAGCCATAAATCGACTGGTCGTCATCGCCGACGACAGTTAAATTTTTATGAGAGTCTGAAAGCGCATTAATCAGCTTCATCTGCTCGAGATTTGTATCTTGGAACTCATCCACCATTATCTGCGAAAAATGCTTCTGAACGCCTTCCAGCACTTCCGGGTGGTTTTTAAACAGGCGTAATGGTTCGAGCAGCAAGCCTTCAAAATCCGTAACCCCGAGCGACTTCAACTTTTTTTCATACTTGGGTGCCAAAACTTCGGCGAGCTCATGATACTCTTCAAGAATTCCAACCGGCGGCTTCTTACCCGCGCGAATCAGATTAATCAGATTGGAAAGTTTATCGGCGTCGAATTTTTCTTTTGTCGAATTTTTTACTTCTTTTAAAAGTTCTTTAATGATCGAGCCCGTATCGTTCTGATCGAGCACGCCGAAACTTGCGGAAAGACCGATTCGTTTATAATTTTTCCGCAAAAGCTGCAGTCCGAACGAATGAAAAGTTCCCGCCCAGAGACCTTTTGATTTCGGGCCAATCTTCAGCTGAACTCGGTGCTTGAGCTCTTTTGCTGCTTTGTTAGTAAATGTCAGTACACAAATTTGCGAGGCCAGCGCAACATTGTCTGCGATCAAACGACCGGTTCGCGAAACCAATACAGTCGTTTTACCTGAGCCTGCGCCGGCAAGAATAAGCAACGGCCCGTAATTATGGGCCACAGCTGAACACTGTTCGGGATTTAATCCTTTATACCAATCCATTGAATAAATATCGTAAAATTATTTACGTTTTATTGTGCATGAGAGTTTTCAATTCATCCTGGAACATAACATCCATACGATCAATCAAAACGGTTTTCACAAATCCGGGGCCAAACTTCGGGTGATCGATTTTTTGGTCGATTGTGTATTTTGTACGAATGCTGAACGGGACGCCGGTTTCGGTGCCACGATTCATCATCAACTGGTTATATTCATCCGCGTGGGAAGACCGACGTCCGCCGCCAACTCTTTTTACACCTTTAGCTACTGGCGCCTTACGTGCAGTTCCGGGCTTAGGCAAGGAATAGGTTTTTTTGCTGTGACAGACTTCACATTCGATTTTGGCCGAAGTTTCTGTTTTGTGGCTGTGAACTTTGTGATATCGATCGGCATTACACTTTTTGCAGAAAGTGAAAAAAGATTTTGCGACCGGTGGTAACGAAATGTCTGTCATAAAACTATCCTTGTTTGAGTTTGTAAATTGTTAAGGGATCTCTTAAACCTTTATACGCGATCTCACCTGCGCTCAGATAAAAGGGGCCTTCGTTATTTTGTATTTTATTTTGAACTTTAATCATCGACTCGACATTGCTCGGCTCAACTGTTTCAGAGGTCGGGCCGTAGTTTTCAAGGAATGCCAGATCGGTTTCGCGAGTAAAGAATTTTTCCCAGCATTCGGTATTAACTTCACATCGATACGTCATTGTTTGAGCGTGAGTGTGCAAAGGCGCATAAGCTCCGATAATCTCCAGATGGCCGTAATGCGAATGTAATTTTAAAGAAGGGCTGCCCCACTGGGTCATGCCGGAACACTGATTGACGTTGGCATACCATAAAGCAAAAGCTTTTGTTAAAAACCCCAACCCGTAATACTGTTCCTCTTTCGGCAACATCGAGTTAACCGAACAGAGATCGTAAGCAACCCATTCCCCTTTGTGCATCGTAGGAATAATAATAAACAATGATAACGGGCACCATTCATTTTCTTCAGAATAATTCAGTAGTTCCAGAATCTTCTTCGGCATTTTTTTTGTACAGCCTGCAAAGCCCGCAACAAATCCCGGCATAGCGGCACAGTCATAAAACACCCAGCGTGGAATGGCGAGATCCTGTTTCCCGAAAGACTTCCATTCAATCTGATAAATGGCTTCTGCAAACGGAAGCTCTTTAAGGTCGAGCGGATTTTTAAGGATCGGATCAAACTGAAACCAATCCAATTTGTGACGGGTTCCCGGCTGATTAATTTTATTTTCAGGCCGGACGAAAACATAGGGCCGGATATCGCCCGTGTGCATCCATTCTGATTTAGTCAAAAGCGGGTTAATCGAAGCCAACATCAGCCGAGCGGTCCGATCATTGTTTCGGGCTTAACAAATTCATCGAATTTTTCTGCTGTTAAAAGTCCTGATTTGACGGCCTCTTCTTTTAAAGTGGTTCCGTTTTTATGAGCGGTTTTTGCAATCTTAGCGGAATTATCATAACCGATGTGCGGATTCAGTGCCGTGACAAGCATCAATGAATTGTCGAGATGTTTTTTAATCTGCTTGATGTTGGCTGTAATACCCACGACACAGTTATCTGTGAAACTTTCGCAGGCATCAGAAATCAATCGAACCGAGTTCAGACAATTAAAGACAATAACCGGTTTAAAAACATTCAGCTCAAAATGCCCGCTGGCGCCACCGATATTAACCGCAACGTCATTACCAAGTACCTGCGCACACACCATTGTCATGGCTTCACTTTGAGTGGGGTTGACTTTTCCTGGCATAATCGAAGAACCGGGTTCGTTTTCGGGCAAATTAATTTCGGCAAATCCGCAGCGGGGTCCGCTACCGAGCAAACGTATATCATTGGCAATTTTCATTAACGAAACGGCAATTGTCTTGAGTGCGCCATGCACTTCAACCAATGCATCGTGCGAAGCCAGGGCTTCAAACTTATTCGGCGCCGTCACAAAAGGGATATTTGTTTCTTTTGCAATAGCGGCAGCCGCTTTAACTGCAAAGTCTTTATGTGTATTAAGTCCGGTACCAACAGCGGTTCCGCCCAGTGCAAGCTCATGC
Source organism: Bdellovibrio sp. (assembly GCA_031408135.1). Lineage (GTDB taxonomy): Bacteria > Bdellovibrionota > Bdellovibrionia > Bdellovibrionales > Bdellovibrionaceae > Pseudobdellovibrio. The sequence goes on from JANOJH010000335.1 coordinate 3,290, forward strand.
AAATGCGGCAAAGTATTTTTAATTCGCTGAATGCCATGATTAATTTGAGTTTCATAGCCAGAAAACTCTTGTCCCAATGTCAGCGGAGTTGCATCCATCAAATGCGTGCGGCCAATTTTCACAATCTCCGAAAACTC
>JANOJH010000340.1:0-1225 GCA_031408135.1 Bdellovibrio sp.
TTGATAATAGCCATGTATCAAAATTATATCATTTTAATGATATTGGCAAATCTATAAGCAACCTACCTAGGTGGAGCCACCATCATATCTTCAATAACCTTCTTCATTTCTTCTGCTGGCTTTTTAGCGATCAGATAAAAATGTTTTTTGCCTTCCGGTGACCAGGTGTTTTTACCATCGTCTGCGATTTGCAGTGTTCCACTTTTCATCGTCCAATAATCTTTCAGGCCGCGCACTGCAAACAACACGGCTGTCTCATCCCAACTGTGACGGTTTTTATTTTTGTCCACCATAGGATTTGTTTCAAATGAAACGCGCACAGGATTTGTAACAGGAGTTTCAGTGATTAAACGCTCACCAGTCATGATTGCTTTTCCTATTTCAAAACCCGAGTAGTAAATGGGTGTTGGCCATTGTTTTGCAACCAGCTGCGCACCATCCGGACAAATTTTAATATTCCATTCATCTCCTTTCGGATATTCGGCACCCATGGAAACCAATTTGCTCACTTTCTTTTTTACCAACTCAATTCCTGAAAGTTTGCTGATCCCATCAGGTGGGGAGACGAGAAGATCGGCCAGTAATCGTTGCGGCCCCACCACACAAATGGTCACGCTTCCATCAGGTTGTTCGGAAAGAATTTTACGATACAAAGCAATAGCATCAGGTACATTTTTTCCGGTCTTCAAATCATTTGGAAAATTGTTGGCCAAATTGCTATTGTAGAAATCGTTGTGCTTGCCTTTGTAAACATAGTCACCTTTATATGTGCCAATCGGAATATTTGGTTTTCCATAATAAGTGTTTACCGCATCAATGGCAGCCGCACCCCAATCATCATTCATGGGATACATGGTTGCCAATAGTTCTGCTTCTCCGTTGTAGACCATCTGATGAAGAATTGCCAATGCACCGGTATCATCACAATCATTTCCAAAATCTGTATCCAGAATAATCTTAACAGGTTTTGAGGTTTGTGCATTAGCGAATGAGCAAAGACTTACAATAAATAAGGTGAGAATATATTTCATTGGATAATTGTTTTATGAATGTATTTCAATTGTCAGTATTTCTGTTTGACTCTGGAGGAGGAGTATCTTTATAAATGTGATTTTACTATAAACATGCAACCCCGGGTCGAACTTAGGTTTATATTTTAGAATACACCAACAAGCTCAATCCAACAAAAAAGCAAATAAACATTACGTATAAAAGTGAGTTCGTT
>JANOJH010000352.1:0-2565 GCA_031408135.1 Bdellovibrio sp.
TTTGAGGAGCTTTTTGACGTTTCAGATTAACGAGAGTTTCCCCCATAGACCTTAATTGATTTTCGTATGCTTCAAAAACCATATCTTCAATGTGTTGTCGAGTTTCTTGATTCAATGGATGGGCAATGTCACGAAACTGCCCGTCTTTGCGTTTCTTGCTGGGCATGGCCACAAACAGCCCTTGAGGGCCTTGAATCACCTTCAGATCGCGTACAACGAAACAGCCTTCTATCGTGATGGTCACGTAGGCTTTCAGTCTGTCTTCATTTACAGGGAAGATTTTGACTTCTGTAATTTTCATGCTGCCCCCTAGTCGTATCAAGCTGTCTATCAAGTTGCTTAAAAATATGTCATCTCAGTTTTGCTATTACGCTTATATCGGGAGGGGTTTAGCTAGACTTAAGTAGTATTATGTTAGGGCCGCAAAAAAAGAGCCGATAGCTTCAACTATCGGCTCTTTTTGAGACGCAAACTGTGGGGAGGGGCTACTTTGTGTCTTTTTTCTCTTCTTTTTTGGCTTCGTGTTTAGCTTTGCGCTCTTCACGCTTCATCTTTTTCTCTTCTCGATTCTCATGAAAAGCAGCCTTGCAGCCTTCGCTGAACTTGAAGTCTTTGTTGGCAAAGGCGATGCCGATGAGAGTGTAACAGCGGTAAAAGCGATTAAAAGATTTTTCATAAATTCTCCTTTTGTTATAGTTTCTGGTTATCGACAGAAACTTAACGCTTGATTAAAAGAATATTAATTCTTATTCATATCAGTGACCAAAGTCTTAAACAGGGAGCGATTATGAGACAAGTTTGTATTTTGTTTTTTCTGATTTGTGCACAGGTCTCATTTGCAGCCAAAAATGAACTCAACATCGGCATCATTCAAGAGTGGTCCGCATTTAATCCGATTACTTCACAGCTGGCTTCAAACGATGCTCTGTTTCCGTTTATCCTGCGTAAGATGGTTCGGCGTGCGTCCGATGGCAGCGTGCTTCCTGACATTGCAGAAAAAATTCCGAAATTAAAAAATAAAGTTGCCGAGTGGCAGATTAAAAAAAATGCCAAGTGGGCCGACGGCCAAAGCGTTACCTGTGCCGACTGGAAACTGGGCTGGCAGGCTGGGCTTAATCCGAAAATATCGGTTGAAGCCCGCAATGTTTTCGAAAAAATTGCTAAGATTGAATGGCAAAAGACAACACCACAAACCTGCGTTGTAACTTATACTACAGCCGACTGGTCTTATGATCGCGATCTGCCGCCGCTACTGCCTTCGCACGTTGAAGGCACGGTACTTGAAAAATTCGGAAACGAACCCGAAGGTTTCGACCGTAACACCAATTACATTTCCGCACCTACGAACAAAGCCCTTTATAACGGCCCTTACTTTGTGAGTGAATTTAAACTTGGCAGTCATGTGATACTTTCGCGCAACGAACATTTTTTCGGCGTGAAACCGAAAATCGAACGCATTATCATCAAACATATTTCCGACACCAGTGCGCTAAAGGCCAATCTGCTTTCGGGCCAGATCAACGCGATCAGTGCCGTGGGCTTCCCGCCCGACACCGCCTTGCTATTTGACGAGGAATTTAAAAAAACCAAAGCGGATTTTGCTGTGCGCTTTCAGAACTCGGGAATTTTTCAGGGCATTTACTTTAATCTTGATAATCCTATCCTGAAAGACGCCAAAGTGCGCGAGGCGCTCAATCGCACAATTAACAAAGAGCAGATCGTAAAAGCATTTTTCAATAACAATCTGCAAGTGGCTGAAAGCATTCTTTCGCCGCAGCACCCGGCCTACAAAGACAGGTCTTCCATTTACTCAAAAGACAAAGCGATTAAATTACTGAATGAAGCCGGCTGGAAGCCGGGACCCGATGGTCTTCGCATGAAAAACGGCAAACCGCTCACTTTGGTTTTTAAAACCTCAGCGGGCCTGAAGGTGCTTGAAAGTATTCAGGTGTATGTCTGTGAACAGTTTAAATCGGTTGGCGCCAGTTGCTCGATCAAGAATGAACCGCCGCGAATTTTACTGGGCCAGAGCGTACCGCGCGGTGAGTTTGATCTTTCGATGTACGGGCAACCTATTCCGCCCGATTCTTCCATTACGTCTTACTATTCTTCAAAAGAAATTCCGACCGCAAAAAACAGCTGGGCCGGCGGTAATTCAATCCGACTTAACTCAAAAGAACTTGATCAGATGCTGATTGCCTTTGATAAAGAAAATAACCGGCAGAGCCGAATTGATATTATCCGCAAAATTGAGTCTTACTTAGAAAAGAATTATTCGATGATTCCGCTCTACCACCGCCGCGAAGCGATTGTGATGCCGAAAAATCTTATGGGCTTAACCGATTCGTTTGAGGGCACCTCATTTGCGGCGCCCGAGAACTGGAGTTTTAATTAATTAAGACATCAAAACATCAACCCAAGCGCGCTTGTCAGCCGGAATTGCTTCCTTCGGCATAAACAGCCCGGTGCGCAGACCGCCTTCGCAGGCCGCGCTGCCTTCGTGAATATTTTTCACTTTTAATAGCATCTTAAGTAACTCAAACGCCTTTGCATTGTTATCTTTCA
>JANOJH010000391.1:0-3460 GCA_031408135.1 Bdellovibrio sp.
GATTCGGTTTAACCACCACAACGGTATCTGCATAAAGATCAACGGTACCTGAGGCCGGAATTTTTGCGGCAATCAGCGAAGCAGAAGGATCTTCGAATTCATAAATTCCTCTGAACATGAGCGACTGGCTTTTTGGTTGCGACATGGTAGTACTCCGGTAGTAGGACGTTTCGGAAGATAAACACTGATAATTTAGTTTTTCTCAGAATGAAACAGATGCGAATTGCCCGGCAATTCGTCTTCGTGTTACAGAATGAGAATAAGTTTATCCCCTCGGACAAATAGCCGATAATTAGGTTATCGGGGAACGTATATGAGAAATTCAAAAACCATTGGGTCGCTGTCGATCGTTATCTTAGCGCTGCTCATTTCTTTTCAGAACTGTTCAGCTCCGAAAATGGCATTTCAGGAAGCCACCACTGTCGATCTTGCATCGCTCAGTGCCAGCGGAATCCTGATTAATAACGGGGCGATTTACACAAGCAACAATTTGGTTAATGTTCAGATCAGCGTTGATAGCGTTGCTGAAATGTATATTTCGAACAACCCGGATTGTTCCTCAGGTGGTCAGTGGGTGCCGTTAACTCGCCAGCTGAACTGGATACTACTTAACCTCAACACCAATGCAAGTGTCTACGCAAAATTCAGATCAACCTACGGAAAAGAAACACCGTGTGTGAGTGACTCGATTATTCACGACGACATTATTCCGGCCCTTTCATTGGTGCAGGCCCCGCCGGCAAAAACAAACGGTGCAACGACCGAACTGAAATTTAATCATTATGATTCGGGATCTGGCGTGGATAAACTGGTTTGTCCGGCCGAAGTTTCAAATTGCGCACTCAGCGTGAATGTTGCAAATGCGGCGGATGGCCCGAGAACTCAAAGCTACTATGTGGTTGATAAGGCCGGAAATAAATCTTCGGATTTGGTCGCAAATTGGTTGGTTGACCGCACGCCTCCGGTGCCGGCATTTGTAAAAAAACCAGCTGAAAAAACCAGTGCAGCCAGTGTTGAATTTGAATTTAATGCAGTTGATAATTACTCAACTGCAAATACATTTATGTGTCAGCTCAATACCGACCCCTATGCCGTTTGCCCCAAAGTCTACACGTTGAATAATCTCAGCGAAGGTACATACACGATGAATGTAAAGGCTCTCGATGATCTCGGTAATACGTCTTTGCCGCTGACTTATATGTGGATGATCAGCCGCAAACTCCCCGGAGTTAAAATTACCAAAGGGCCCGAAATTTATTCAAACGTCAAAGGAGCTTTCGAGTTTGCGGGCGAAGATCAGTTTATGCGTCCGCTTAAGCAGTTTGAGTGTCAGCTCAATATGGGCGCGTGGCGGCTGTGCGTTTCACCTTTCGATCTGACGAACGAGATTCTGATCGAAGGCCTGAATAAATTCAAAGTCAGAGGCACAGACGCAGATGGCCTGGTTTCTGGCGAAGAAGAGCAGGCGTGGAATTACGACAAAACGGCACCGGTACTTACTTTTGAAACAAAACCTGCGGCCTTCAGCAAAAATGCAAGCGAAGTGCTGAAAGTGATCAGTCAGGAAGCGCAAGGCCTTAAAGAAATTGAATTTACTTTTGACGGCGTTGTCATTTCGAAAGCATTAATCAACCTGATAACTGTAAATGATTTAAAAGAACTGCAACATAAGATTTCAGTTGTTGCAACGGATTTAGCCGGTAACAAAAGCGCATCGCTCACATATGATTTCTGGAGTGATTTTACAAAACCAACTTTAAGTTTTCCAGACAGTAATTTTCCGGCGCTGCCAACCCCAACGGCAAGCCCACTTCTGAAGTTTCAGGTTGCCAAAAACGACAACAACACCGATCCGAGTAACACGATCCTGACGTATTTTTCACTGGCTGATCTCGACAACGCAATTGTAGGCGTGGCCGATATTTACACTGGTTTTGCCTCGCCCGTAAATATTGCTGGAATAAAAAACGGTTCGCATCAAATCAAACTTTACGCCGTCGATAAAGCCGGTAATCAGTCGAACTATTATGTGAGTAATACTTTTTTAGTGGATCTGTATCCGCCGATCATTACTTTTATTTCGCAACTGAATGCGGACGTTCGCCCCGCAACGGTTCAGACAATAGACTACCTTGTGCAAGACAGCGGTTCAGGTCTGCAAACGGTTATTTGTAAACTCACTATCGATGGCGTCGTACAGTACGATGCCGCCTGTGTTGCGGCTAAGAAATATGTGCTCGATCTGATTAAAGAAGGTATGTACGTCTTTACTATTACCGCAGTTGATAAAGTGGGAAATCAGAGTGTTAAGTCGGTAACGTTTAAAGCCACGGAGGAGTTTGCGCCGTTTGTTCATAATTTTACAATCAGCCAGTTGTCGAACAATAAGGTCGACATACTTTTCATAATGGACAACTCAAGAACCATGGTGGAAGAAAATAAAAAAACCGCTGACGCTTTTTCTGAATTTTTGTCGAATCTGGGGGCGTTGGATTACCGCATTGCCGTTAAAACAACTGACGTGGCACTTTCGCACGGTTCGTTGTTGCCGATCGGGGATTCAAAAAATGCAGTTCGTTACATGGACCGCAACACGGTCAATGGTCTGAGTCTGTTACAGCAGACGTTGCAGGTAAACTCTAACGGTTCAGGTGAAGAGGCCGGCCTCACTGCGGTGCAGGGCTTTATTGATCGGATCGGGCTTGCAGGATCTTATGAAAGCAGTTTTTACCGTTCAGCTGCCGTGCTTGCAACGGTGGTTATTACGGATTCAGACGAGGCGATGCACGGCGGTTATCAGAGTTCAGAAGCTTATCTGGCGGATCTTAATCTGAAACTGCCGAGTAAAACCTATATTCATCATTCCAATATAATTCTGCCAGGCGATGCGGCCTGCCTTTCAACCGGTGAAGGCTACGGGGTTACTTACTTTGATCTTTCAAAACAGACGGGCGGTAATACGGTGTCGATTTGCAGCCCGCAATACGGTAACCAACTGAAGGATTTTGCCACTTCGATAATTGCAAAAGTTTCAGAACAGACTTTGGCCTGTAATCCGATCGATCAGAACAAAGATGGAGTACTGGATATTCTGATCACCTACACCGGTGCCGGCGGAGTTGCAGGCACAATCACAAACTTTGTGGTTGCCGGAAACAAAGTCAGATTTCTTACGCCGCTTATGACGATCGGTGATTATGTCATTAATTATTATTGTGTGAAATAACGCCGGTAGAAATGGGAACGTATCATGTTATTTTTTGAACGCGTGCGATGGCTCGTAAAGAAAATTTTGTGAAAAAAAACCTGCAAGTTGCAAAATTTCTGAAAAACTTCGATTCACTCTGCAAACTTTCAGATGCTGCAAGATTTCCGAAACTGGCGCTGAAAGAATATCCGTTTGATAACCGGCTTTTAAACATCAGCCCGCTGTACCGCAAGAGCCGCAGGTTTTATTATC
>JANOJH010000426.1:0-3293 GCA_031408135.1 Bdellovibrio sp.
TAGCATGATTCATTTACCGGATCTTATTCAGGACCTTGGGCTGATTTTAATGGCCGCAGCCGTTGTTACTATTCTATTTAAGAAGCTGAAACAGCCGGTGGTACTGGGTTATCTCATCGCGGGCTTTCTTGTGGGGCCGAATTTTGCTTTTTTACCTACCGTAAAAGACCATGCCAGCATTCTGATCTGGGCTGAAATCGGCGTGATCTTCATGTTGTTCGGTCTGGGGCTTGAGTTCAGTTTTAAAAAGCTCAAAAAAGTGGGGAAGAGTGCTTCTATCACTGCAAGTTTTGAAATCCTCTGCATGCTGGGTTGCGGATATCTGACCGGCCAGCTGCTGGGCTGGTCAAAAATGGACAGCCTTTTTCTGGGCGGTATTCTTTCGATCTCCTCCACCACAATTATTGTTCGTGCTTTTGACGAGCTTAATCTGAAGGGCCGGAGTTTTGTTTCGTTGGTATTCGGCGTGCTGATCGTTGAAGATCTGATCGCGATTTTACTTTTGGTGCTGCTGTCATCCGTAGCGGTAACCCAGAGTTTATCGGGGAGCGAATTGCTATTCTCGGCATTGCGGCTGGGCTTTTTTCTGATCATCTGGTTTTTGCTTGGAATTTACCTGCTGCCGGTGTTGTTACGAAATTTCCGCGAACATTTATCAGATGAAACGATGCTGATCGTTTCGCTGGGGCTTTGTCTGATGATGGTCGTGATTGCAACTCAGGTGGGATTTTCGCCGGCGCTTGGGGCCTTTGTCATGGGCTCGATATTGGCGGAAACACCGAAAGGCCAGCGGATTGAGCAGCTTTTACTGCCGGTTAAGAATCTGTTTTCGGCCATATTTTTTGTCTCGGTGGGCATGCTTATCAACACGCGGATTCTGGTCAGCCATTTTGATATTATTTTACTGATCGCGATTGTTACGATTGCCGGCAAATTTGTAAGCTCGCTTATCGGGGCGCTGCTTTCGGGCCGCAGTCTGAAAAGCTCGGTGCAGGCGGGGATGAGTCTGGCCCAGATCGGTGAATTTTCATTTATCATCGCCACACTCGGCGTAACGTTGAAAGTGACCAGTGATTTTCTGTATCCGATCGCGGTTGCAGTTTGTGCGCTCACAACTTTTGCCACACCTTATCTGATTAAATTTTCCGACCCGTTCTATGACTGGCTTGAAAAAAGAATTCCCGCGACAATTAAGAATGCACTTACGCGCTATCAGGCTGTGATGTCGACCAACACCGAAGTAAATTTGCTGACGCTGTTATGGCATGAGTACGGCGTAAAGCTTGTTCTGAACTCAGTTATTGTGGTGGGCATTACGCTTGCGATGAGCCGATTTGTGCTGCCGTTCCTGAAACTGGAATTTTCGGGCATTCCTTATATTGAAATTCTGACCAGTATTGTGACTCTTGCCGTTGCTGCGCCCTTTTTGTGGGCTATTTTTGCCGGGCAATCCGTACGCAAGAGTATTTATGAAGTTGAAATGGAAGATCAGATTAACCGCATGCAGATCGGGATAATTATTCTGCGTTTTGTGGTGGGCTGTATTCTGACAGATTTCGTGGTGAGCCAGTTTATTTCGGTGATGGCGCTGCCGGGGCTGATTATTATTTCAATTGCAACTTTCGGTATTGCTTTTTTCAGCCGGTTTTCAGGCCCCATCTATCAGAAAATTGAATCCCGTTTTATTGCAAATATCAATCAGAAAAATAATTTCGATAAGAGTAAACAGGCGCGCGACCTCGCGCCTTGGGATGCAAATCTCGCTGAATTTACGATGACTTCGTTTTCGCCGCTGGTGCTGAAATCCCTTCAGCAGTCGGGCATCAAAGAGGAATTCGGTGTGACACTTGCGATGATTGAACGTGGCGGACGCCGGATTCTTGCTCCGACACGCGATGAAAAATTACTGCCCGGCGATAAATTATTTCTGATCGGCGCCGACGAGCCGCTGGCAAAAGCCAGAGCATTGATTGAAAAAACCCCTGAAGAAGATATTGCACCTTTATCTGATGCCTTCGGGCTAACCTCTCTGAAATTACTGCCAACCGACATTTTTGTGAATAAATCCATACGTGACTGCGGCTTGCGGGAATCGGTGAATGGCCTGATCGTGGGACTTGAGCGCGATGGACGGCGGTACCTCAGCCCCGATTCCTCCATGGAACTACTGCCGAGAGATCTGATCTGGATCGTGGGCGATCGCGAACTGATCAGGGCGCTGAGAAGCTAGCGCGCCTTAGGCGCTAAGAAGCTAGCGCGCCTTAGGCGCGATGAGATTAACAGAGTCGGGCTCGTACTTTTTGCAAATCAGGATGTCAAATACTGTTCGAAAGCACGAGCAGGAGATCGCGCCCGAATTTTTCGATTTTGGCTTCACCGATGCCGTAAATTCCCAAAAGTTGTTCGAGGCTTTGCGGATTTTTCTGCGCCAGTTCCTTGAGAGTTTGATCGCCGAAAATAACAAAAGCCGGTAGATCAAGTTCGGTGGCTTTTGCTTTTCGCCACTTGCGCAGATCCTGAAAGCGGAATTCTTCGTTACCGTCGAGCACGTGGGTTTCATTCACTTTTCTTTTTTTAACCGGTTGCACCGCTTTTTGCTTTTTCGGAGGTTGGAGAATTTTGCGATTTGATTTTGGATCGCAAACATCGCAGTGCCCGCATCTGCGAATGCGGCTAGAATCTTTGTAGTACGTCAGAATTTCTGAGTGGCGGCATTCACCGGCTTCGCAATATGCGATTAGCGAATCGAGATTTCGCCACTTGGAATCCTTGATGGCTTTAGGGGCTGTTGACGTCTGGATAAAATAAGATTGCAGGCCTTTGTCTTTTTTTGAATAAAGCAAAAGACAGGTGGAATTTTCACCGTCGCGGCCGGCACGGCCCATTTCCTGATAGAGCGAATCGATGTTGCCGGGCATTTGAAAATGCACCACAAGCCTCACATCGGGCTGATCGATTCCCATGCCGAAAGCATTGGTGGCTACGAGAATCCGCAGTTCGCTCTTGGTGTACGCAACCTGAATTCTGGTGCGCTCCGAAGTGCTAAGGCCGGCATGGTAAAAGCCTACCTGAAGAAAGCGCGTTTCAAGAAAGGCCGCAACTTCCTGCGTGATTTTGCGAGTGCCGCAATAGATCAGCACCCTCCCAGTTAGATTCTGTTGCAAGCTCTGCAACAACCATTCGGTTTTATTTTCTTCATCGGTACAGGCTTCCACCTGATAATACAGATTCGGACGGTAAAAGCCGTGCACGAGCCTTTCGGGTTTGACGAGCCCCAGATTTTTTGAAATATC
>JANOJH010000435.1:0-1119 GCA_031408135.1 Bdellovibrio sp.
CCTGATTCACACTCATAAAATGAATAACACAAATAGCTAACAGCATGCCTATCACCATCGCCCCAGTATCTCCCATAAAAATTTCGGAAGGCTCCCAATTAAATACAAGAAAAGCAATTATGCCACCAGCCATTGCAAAACAAAATAATGAAAAGATATGGCTATCGGCCATAAAAAACCAAATGCCAAAACTTACCAGTGACATAGTGCCTACACTTCCTGCAAGTCCGTCAAGTCCATCAATTAGGTTAAATGAATTGGTGATGATAATAATAGTAAAGCCTGTTAAAAAATATGCCAGAATAGTATTGATCTCGTAGATTCCGAATAAACCATAAAACGAGTTTAACTGAACTGAAGAAAACAATAAAATAATTACGGCTACAATTTGGCCATAGAGCTTGTGAAGCGCTCGCAATGGTACGAGGTCATCCCTAACGCCCAGTAAAAAAACCAAGGAAAGACTCGCCAATACATATCGAACATCTGACCATTGATCAAAATCCAACCAGATTAATGAAGAGGCCAAAAAACTTAAAAAAATTGCTATGCCCCCCAGAGACGGTGTCACTTTTTTATGAACCTTTCTTCGGCCTGGCGCATCACCTAGGTTTTTAGCCACAGAATATTTAATGATCACAGGAATGATCACAAACGAAATCAAAAAAGCTGTTACGCAGGCTGCCAATAAAATGGCCATAGGGCAAAATTTGCCCAAAAATACGCATTAAAGCACCAAATCAAACACTCCTAATGGGCTGTGGTGTCGATTCATATGGGAGGAAAATAAACGCGCATAAAAAGAAGTAGAAGAAGACAATCCCTCGTTGAACATCAAGAAATGATTCAGTAAACATTATTAGAGTAACGGCCATATTAAACATTAGAAAAGTATAGTTAGGCATTTTCAACGATTGTCGAAATGAATAAAAAAGCAATGCCAAAAAACACAACAATTCCGGAATGCCATTTCTGGCCAGAAATTGCAAATACTGATTGTGTGCATTATAAGAATTGTCAATCCCTTCCTGATATCCGGCTATGGCATAACCTTTATTAATCAGTTGTTGTTCTCCACCTGTTCCCGCCCCAAAAAATGGAGCTGTCTTTATACCTTCT
>JANOJH010000452.1:0-3102 GCA_031408135.1 Bdellovibrio sp.
GAAATGCAGTAGCTCCACCTGTACAACCGGGCAATCCTGCGCGCGAGCAGACCTCGCTCCAAGTGGTCTCTATGGTTACAGTCGATGTATCAGCAATATAAGTTGCAGAAGTAGTTGTAGCCACAACTTCAAAAACGCCTGCACTTGCAGACTCAATAAGTATTCTTGCTATGCCTGTTACTGTCTTTGTAACCTTAAATGAAACTGATAACTTCAGATTGGAATACACACTATTCTGATTGCACGCATTCACAGCTCCAGTTGTGTCGATACAGCTGTTACAGGTCGAAACGCCATCGGTGGTTAAACACGCGTTTCCGGCAATACCTCCGTAAATAGTGGCCAGATCTGCAGAAATCGCAGAGTGTCCTGAAATACTGATGGTTCCGGGCTTAACCAATGCCTCCGCAACTGCATTGGCTTTTTGATAAAAGAAAAAAACTAGGCTAAGCAAAACAAGATGTTTAATCACACTACTATTGCAGCATGGCCACTATGAACTGTCTATTAGCAGTAAGACCAGAAGATCAACAAAAAATTCGTTCGGCTATTTGCAACCCATTAAGAGCCGCACCTTTTTTCAAATTATCCGATACAACCCACATCAGCCAGCGCTTCTTGTTCATTCGATCCTGATGAATCCGACCGACGAAAACCGGCTCCTCGCCGGAAACCTCAAGAGCCGTAGGAAAGTCCTGGTCAAGAACCGCAATGCCTTCAGCATTTCCGAGGGCACTTACAATCTGCTCGCGGGTTGCGTCCTGTTTCAAAGTCACCCAGACAGCTTCGGAATGAGAATTCAGAGCCGGTACGCGAACCGCAAAGGCCGAAATCTTAAGATCTGGCAGCGCAAGAATCTTCGCAGACTCATTCATAATTTTTGACTCTTCGGTAGAAAAGCCATCATCACCGAAACTGCCGATTTGTGGAATACAATTGAACAAAATCTGTTTTGAAAAAGCTTTCGGTTCGTGGTCGCTCTGTTGGAAATTTTTCGTCTGGGTCAACAGCTCTTCATAGCCGGGAAGGCCCGCTCCGCTAACAGCCTGATAGGTTGAAACTGTTACGTCTTCCAGACCGAATTTTTCCATCAGCGGCTTTAGCACAACCACAAGTTGGATAGTTGAGCAATTCGGATTTGCAATGATCTGAGCTTTCGAATTTTCATTCAGCAGAACTCCGTTAACTTCCGGAACGACAAGTTTGGTTTCGGGATTCATACGAAAGGCGTTCGAATTATCAATTGCAAATGCGCCGGCTTTTACAGCCTCAGGAGCCCACTCTTTCGAAATGTCATCGCCAGAGGAAAAAAACACCATATCAAGACCTTCAAAGCAACCGGGCTTCAAAACCTGCACCGGCCATTGCTTACCCGCAAGCTCAATTTTAATTCCAAGGGAGTTCTGGCTTGCGAAAGGTCGCAACTCTGCAATCGGTTGAGCGTATTCTTCCAAGATATTTATAAAAGTTTCGCCAACCACACCTGTTGCGCCGACGAGTCCTACCTTGAGGGGTTTTTTCCAGATCTTCATAAACTAACTTTCATCCTGTTCTTCCTGTAAATCTTCTTCTTCCGTGCTTTCAGGCGCGTAGGCATTAGCCTTCATCAATTTACGCTTTTTTCCCAGTTGCAACACGCCGAAAATAGCGCCCAATGTACCGTAGGTCAAAAAAAGTACAAACAACATGATTTCCGGATAAAGCGCAACCGTAACCAAAACAACCAACCCCGCCACGAGATACTTAAAAGCCAAGCGCTCCTTAAGATCCAGATCCTTAAACGATCGGTACCTGAAATTCGAAACCATGACAAAGGCCATCACAACCACCATCGCAAAAAGCAGCCAACCGCGCCAGAAATCGGGGCTCCATTCAAGTTCATCAAATGCCAGATAGGACGAGGTTAAAATGCCGGCGGCCATCGGAATCGGTAAACCCTGAAAATAATTTTTTTCAACTACGCCAACCTGAACATTAAATCGGGCCAGTCGAAGTGCTCCGCATGCAACAAATAAGAAACTGGCCATCATCCCGACCCGACCATAGGGATTCAACGCCCAAAGGTACATCAGAAGTGCCGGAGCCAATCCAAAACTTACCAGATCGCAAAGCGAATCAAGTTCGGCGCCGAATTTACTTGTTGCATGAGTCAGGCGTGCGAGCCGTCCATCGAGCTGATCAAAAACTGCTGCTATCACAACTGCAATCGCCGCTGACTTAAATTCACTTTTAATTGAAAAAATAATTGAGATAAATCCACAGAACAAATTCGCAATGGTCATCAGATTCGGCAATATATAAATATACATCCCGAGTTTTTTACCGGATTTCGAATAGCCTTCTTCGGGAAGTTCAATAGTCGTCGACATAAGACCTCATTTGCATTTAAGCAGCATAATTAGCTGAAATAAGAGAAATAACCAAAAAAATAAAACAAAATAGAAAGCCCTATGCTGCTTGCAACCGGCATCGTAAAGTTATCATCCAATTTTGCCACAGGTATCAGCTCGGCCAGCGCCCCGATGAGGCCTGCCATTAGACTGACAAGAAGAATGTATTCCTGAACCTGATTGTAAAACAAAAATAAAAAGCAAAGCACCGTGCAGACCACAAAAGCGGCCACAAAACCCTGAACCGATTTATGTCCGAAAATTTTGTCTTTGCCGTACTTAATGCCGATGTAGCTGGCGATAGGATCAGCAAATGCCAGGAACAACAAACTAAGCGCAACAACTCCTTTATTAAAAAGCAGAGTAATTAAAAGTGTTCCTGTAATCAGATAGGTTGTACCGGCGAGACGATTAAGTTCGTTGCTTCGCATGATCGGGCGAAAAACTCCCGCAAGAGAGCGATTAAATTGAGGGTTCTTCTGACGGACGAAATCAGCAGGTACGAAAATCAGCCACCCGATAACCAGAAAAGTCATCGAGGCCCAGTACGGCAGAAAAACCCACGCCGCAAACATCGTGAAAACGCCGCACATGTGCCAGATCTTGCGAGCCACATGTAAATCAGATCTGTTTTTTAAACCGCTAAGCGTTAAGTTAGTTTCTACCATCACGATGAGGTGAACTTATTTAATGCAACTAGCTGTGTCTATTG
>JANOJH010000562.1:0-2233 GCA_031408135.1 Bdellovibrio sp.
CACAAAGCCGAAGAAGAAGGCGTAGCCGTAGCCGAGATTATTGTAACCGGCCATGGCCACGTTAACTACAACACCGTGCCCTCGATCATTTACACCCACCCAGAAGTTTCTTCCGTTGGCATGACTGAAGTTGAGGCTAAAAATGCGGGAATTGAAACTGCCGTCGGAAAATTTTTATTTGCCGCAAATGGGCGTGCAAAAGCCAAAGGACACACAGAAGGTTTCGTCAAAATTGTAACTGATAAGGCCACCGATCGGATTATCGGGGGCCATATTGTAGGCGCCGGTTCGTCTGAACTTTTAGGTGAACTTGTTGTTGCGATGGAGTTCGGCGGTTCAAGTGAAGATCTGGCCCGAAGCTTTCATTCGCATCCGACCATGAGCGAAGTTATCCGTGAAGCCGCCTTGGCCGTAGATAAACGTCAGCGCCAGGGTTAGTTTGTCAGTTTCATAAAGTTCGGATCGGTACACTGATCAGGATCTAAATCCGATTTTGTAAATACGTTGCGAATGTCGGTGTTGCGTTCGGCGACCAGATTCACGTAGCCCGGAAACCCCAGCAACGAGTATGTGTTCGATTTGCCGTCGTAGGTGTTGGCACGAAAAGCCAGATGCTCAGGAAAAGTTCGGGTGTACGACAGTGCCCATAGTTTCGGAAGCTCTTTGCGTTTTTTAGCCTTTTCCAGTTTCATTTGAACAGAATCCTTCGGCCCCAAAAAAGAAGACATCACGTAATTTCTGGCCACCGTCACCGCATTCTTAGATCCGGTAAAATCAAAATCGTCATCGGTTAACATCAGGTTATTTTCCAGCCGTTTATTGAGGTAATCCAAAAAAATATTCATGGTCGTCGGCACCCCTATGGAACTTGCTGCCAGGGCCAGCATTTCTTTGAACGAATTGAGATTCGGGTTTTTTAATCCCAGCCGTTCAATTTTTTCACTGATCCGCTGCCGAGTGAATGTTTCTTCAAGTTTCTGCATGTTTATTTTGTTCAGCACAGCCATATAAAAGATACTTCGCAGCGGATTTTCCGGCAGCCCGATCATGGCACATTTCTGTTCGCTGCCTTCGCTTGCCCGCGTCAGTAACGATCTGAACTTCAGAAGATTCGCGCAGGAACGTTTTACTATTGCGGATTTTTCAATTTCCTGAAGATAAAAATCAAGCTGCTTATTTACCTCAATCACACCCGCGCGATTCAGTTGCCCCAAACCGGAATTCTGATTCTGATTGACCGAATTGATCAAAAATCCGCTTTCAAATTCAATTTTTGAAATCAACAGTTTCGGAGACAGATTCAAACAATCGGCAACGGTCATGTAGGAATTGTAGGTCAGGTTTACAAGATTTTCAGTTATACATGGTTTATTTCCTGAAATTTTCGGATTGCCCGAGCTCGTCGAACACGATGCATAGCCAACTCCGGGCATTGCAAACTGGTTCATAATATGGGTTACACATTTTTTAGATAAACCGGATTCAAACTCACCTTGATCAGGCAGCGAAAAAAGTTCTTTAACTTTTGGAAATTTTTCAATCAGATTTTCATAGTCATTACGACTGGCAACACACAGGGCCGGGTCTTCAATTTCAGTTTGCGCTTTTTGGCTGATCAGATTATTCAGTTGATCAAAAAGCATGAAAGCCGGATTGCCTTTAAATCTTTTCGGCAGTTGCTTCCTGTGGCGTTTTTCGATTTTGTCGACTTCTTCGGGCGAAACGGAATAGTCTTCCTTGCTGTTCTGGTTCCATTTGAGTTTGTTTTTTTCGAGTTCTTTTAGCACCTGCTGGTCGGTAAGCCGATTGATGGTTTCGTACTCGGTGTCGCGCACTTCATTGAGCTTTTCGGAAAATGAAGAAAGTTGGCGTACTGGCATTTTTGATTTTTCGGTTTCAGAAAAAAAACTGTTTAAGCCACAATAACCCAGCACACTGACAAGCAATAAGCAGCCAGGAATCTTAATCCGTTTTTTTAAGGAACGAAGGCTATGCGAAATCAGTTTCATGAGTCTCCAATGACTGCATGAAACTTATCGACATATTCTGTGATTTAATGACGAGACAAAGAGCCAGTTACAGCCAGCAACTTTTGACGTCCCGACTAAGGGCTGTCTCGCGCGCAAGATCATATCCGGCATCAAGGTGTCTGAAGACGCCCATGGCCGGATCGGTGGTGAGTACCCGTTTCAATCTGCGGGCCGCGGCTTCGGTGCCGTCGGCCACAATAACC
>JANOJH010000564.1:0-7938 GCA_031408135.1 Bdellovibrio sp.
GCGTCGATGGCTGCAGTTGCCGAAACTTTTGCATTTGTAATGGCGTTGTTAGCAACAGTAACAATACCAGTGTTCGTCATGCTGATATCACCGCTTGGTGTAACACTAGTTGCGATGTTAGAACCATTACCTAAGAAAATATTTCCGCTGTTCAGCGCATTAGTTAAAGCCGGCACCCAAGATAATACTCCGCCGCCGTCAGTTGCTAAAACTTCATTGGCATTACCGGTGGTGTTCGGCAAAGTTAAAGTATAATCCTGACTTAAGCTAGCAGCAGCTCTAATTGTCATAGAGCTTGTACCGTTGCCGGTGGTCTCACGGTAAACAGTGCCCATTTGATTATCCATAGTTAATGCGCCGGTCATGGTGTCGCCGGCCTTCGCTACTTTGTTGCCGACGTTCGTAGTTAATGTGTTGAGTTGAGTTTGAATGGCACTTGTAACACCGTCAACATAACCCAGTTCAGTGTTGTCAACGCTGCCTGCACCTAATTTAGTTGCGTCGATGGCTGCAGAAGCACTTACTTTTGCGTTTGTGATGGCGTTATTAGCAACAGTAACAATACCGGTGTTCGTCATACTGATATCACCGCTTGGTGTAACACTAGTTGCGATGTTTGAAGCATTTCCTAAGAAAATATTTCCGCTGTTCAGAGAATTTGTTAAGGCCGGTACCCAAGATAAGATTCCGCCGCCATCGGTTGCTAAAACTTCATTGGCGTTACCGGTGGTGTTCGGCAGTGTTAATGTGTAGTCTTGACTGAGTAAGGCAGGAGCGCGGATCGTCATCGCGTTAGTACCGTTAACGGTAGTTTCACGGTAAGCTGTGCCCATTTGGTTGGCCATCGTTAAAATGCCGGTCATGGTGTCGCCGGCTTTCGCAACTTTAGAATCTATTTGCATTTGTACGTTACTGGTTACGCTATTAATAAAACTTAGTTCTGCACTCGTTACGTCACCGCTACCGATTTTCGTTGCATTGATTGCAGCTGCAGCATTGATATCGGCATTAACTATTGCGCCGTCGGCAATTTTGACGCTTGTTACGGCGTTGTTAGCAATTGATAAAACGCCCGTGTTTGAAATTGAGGCGTCACCGCTCATCAATACCTCTGTCGCAAGGTTAGAGCCGTTACCGACAAAAATATATCCGCTGGTAAGTGGAAAATTTGCCAGCGCCGATATCCATGAAAGATTACCGGTGCCATCGGTACCAAGAAATTGGCCGTTGCTACCGGTGTTTGAAGGTAATACCAAAGTATAGTCAGAAGAAAGAGTGGCCGTCGCAGGAGCTATAAATCTTACGTAATTGGTATTGTCTGAATCGTAAACTCGGACATCGCGGGTTGTTACTGTTCCGGCACTAACAGTGCCTGAAGTTGCAATGTTACCTGAAGTGTTAACGGCGGTTGTGCCACCAATGGTACCGGAATTCAAAGCCGTACCTGAAACCTTTCCGGCGGTTGAAAGAGTTGGAATATCAGATTCGATCAAAGTTGTTGAAGAAATCACGCGGCCAAGAGTATCGTAAGTTACCTTTGATGCCGTCGTGTCAGCGCTATGCAAAACGACCATTGAAATGGTACCGGTAGAGGTAATCGGACCACCGGTCAAACCGGCGCCGGTATTGATCGAGATGATTCCGCTATTTGGAGCAAGTGTAATGACCGACGTTCCATCCCAGTATTTCATCAGCCCTGCGCCCGAATCGTACCATTGCTGACCTGCGGTTGGAACCGCCGGTTGGGCCGCAATCATCGGAGGAATCTGAACACCTTCAGGATTGTTTTTAACGTACTGAGAGCTTGATCCGCCTAAGATATTGAAAAGTTCGGTTGCGTTGACTGAAGTTAATGGTGAAATAACGGCGGGACCTGTAACCGGATTCTCAACGCGCAATAAATTCTGCGCCGTGAAGCCACCGACCTGGCGAGATTCGATTGCATACGGAACGTAATTTACGGATTGCGCCGGAAGCACTTCCCAGTCGCTCATGGTTTCGTCTTTAAAACTGATAATTAAGTTTCTGATGTCGCTTGCGTTTGGCGTGTAGGCACCGGTACCCGAAGAACAATTGGTCGGTGAAACACTCAATGTCGAACGATTAGAAAACAGACGTTCAAACGAAAGCCCGGTGGTATCGGTACGCAGCCCGATGCCATCATTCACAGTCAGTGCGAACATTCCGTTCGAGCCGGCAAGATCCGCAACTTTGACTTCTTCAAAGTACAGGCAATTGGCTGCATCTG
This sequence comes from Bdellovibrio sp., assembly GCA_031408135.1. GTDB lineage: Bacteria > Bdellovibrionota > Bdellovibrionia > Bdellovibrionales > Bdellovibrionaceae > Pseudobdellovibrio. The sequence goes on from JANOJH010000564.1 coordinate 2,249, forward strand.
GAGAGCGGATCTGAATTTTAAATTGAGTGTTGAGGCCTTCAAGCGGATTGCCATCAGGTTTTAAAATGCGACCATTGACTCTGATACCCGGTACTGATGCGGCGTTGGCGTCAATTGAATAAAAGTTCGCCAAAAAAAGCGAAATTCCAACAATCAATTTTACTGATGTCCAACAACGTACCGGCATTAACAACCTTTCACAGAAACATTTCTCCATTTAACTTGTCGGTATTATTGTTAATTTCTTAAGTCTAGACGGCCATTCCCTGCTCAAAGTCGGCGAAATTATACTAAATTGTACTAAATTGAGACTTTAGTGTTAAAGAATAGGACGTCATAAACCGATACAGACTTATGATTAATGTTGCAGATCCTGAATTCAAACGTAAGCACCCGCGAAAGAGTTATCGCAAGGCCGTCAGTTTCATGTGCGACGGAAAGGCCAGTCTTGGCAGTGGAGTCGAAATCGGAGAGGGTGGAATGTCGTTTACTTCGACTACGAAAATCGAATTGAATAAGAAAATGATTGTTAATTTTTTTCTGTCAGACCGGGATTTTTTTGCGGTTCGGATGACTTTACGGAATACGCAGAACTCGACTAATCTCTATACCTACGGGGCCAGTTTCGATGATGTTTCGATAGCCCTAAAACGACAAATCCGAGCCTATGTGGCTCGGACTGTGAATTTCTAAAACAAAATCAGTTCAAAAAATTACTTTGTGGTTAAAGCTTTGTGAACCTGAGCTGAAAGCCGAGCAATTTTTCGTGATGCCGTAGCTTTATTGAAAACGCCTTTTTGGGCGGCTCTCATCATCTGACTTGTGTAAGAAGAAAGTAACTCCTGAACGGTCTTCATATCTTTCTTTTTCAGAGCTGATAACAGGCTTTTTTCGCCGGTACGAACTTTAGATTTACGGCTGGTATTAACGGCGTTTTTCTTAACGGCTTGACGAGCTCTTTTAGCTGCTGACTTGTGTTGTGCCAAGGTATAACCTCCAAATATAGATTACCTAGTAAAATAACGAAGTTAAGGAGTTAACATAGAGCGTTCAGACAAGCAAGACCATTCTATTCTAAAGAATGCTCTAAAGATGGCTTTTGGCACTATGACCAGCCGGGTATTGGGTCAGCTCCGTGAAAGTTTACTGGCCTATTACTTCGATAAGCGAATTACCGACGCCTGGGCCGCCGCTTTCAAGATCCCGAATATGTTCCGTCGATTGCTGGGTGAGGGTTCTCTTTCCGTCAGTTTCATCCCGATCTTTGTCGAGGCCAAGTTTGATAGCCACCTCAGAGCCCAAAATTTAGTCAATTCCGTTTATAGCTTTTTACTGGTGGTTTTGGGTTGTTTAACTGCCGCAGGAATCCTGTACCCCGAGCCCCTTTTGGCATTGGTTTTAGATCCCAGTTATATTGCCGACGCCGAAAAATATCTTCTCACTCTTCGAATGACGAAAATCATGTTCGGCTTTGTGTTTTTTATCAGTTCCTACGCCTACATGATGGGTATTTTAAATGCGCTCGGGCAGTTTTCTTTGCCGGCCATTGCTCCGACTTTCTGGAACCTCAGCATGATTATTTCAACTCTGATGCCGGATTCTTATTTTCAGTTCGCGGGTGACCAATTGGCCCTTGGAGTTTTAATCGGGGGGCTGTTGCAGGCGGCTATTCTCGTACCTGCGCTTATTAAGTCGGGTTATTTTCCAAAGCTCAGTTTCGATTATAGAAATGCTGATTTCCGCAAAGTCATTCAGAATATGGTGCCGGGGCTTATGGGCATGGGCCTCCTGCAATTTACAACAATCATTAATCTTCGCTTTTCTTCTTCCTTGCAGGAAGGGACTATTTCTTACATTAACTACGTTGACCGGTTGATCGAACTGCCGCTTTCATTAATTTCGGTCAGCCTCGGAACGGCCTTGCTGCCGGCGCTTTCGGGAATGCTCGCGCGAAATGAAAAACTGAAATTCAGCCAGACCACACGGCATTATCTTGAGCTTAATCTTCTGCTGACGATGTCGGCGGCAGCAGGGCTTTATGTACTTGCGGGGCCCGTTGTTGATTTACTGTTCGGGCATGGTCGTTTTTTACCGAGCTCGGTAGCCGCAACGGCTGACATTCTTAAAACTTATTGTTGGATTATGATTTTCTCAAGCGGGGTACGGGTGCTGACGCCGGCTTATTTCGCGGTGAAGAACACTTGGTTTCCGGCGCTCATTTCTGCGTTTTGTCTGGTCGTCCATCTTGTAATAGCACCGCAGTTGATGGCGCGTTATCAGGTGCATGGACTGATGATTTCTACAATTATCAGTGCCGGTCTCAACTTGTCGTTGCTGCTGCTGTTTTTCCGCAAACTCGTGAGTGAGTTTGAACATTTCAGTTTTTTCAAAAATGTTTTGGTTTATTCGCTGTTGGCGTTGCTGACCGGTTTTGTTGCGCAGATCTTCTTTGTGATTCAGGCGCAACTGCCGCAAGGCAAATTCTTTTTGTTTTTGAATATTTGCGCCAGTGTGGCTTCGGCGCTTGTGGTATTTACGCTGGCCGGGTATCTGTTGAAAATCAAAGCCATTCACGAAATTTATGAAAAAGTTATCAGGCGCGTAAAACGCTAATTGTAAATCAGGCTCCGCATTGCAATCGATGAATTCTGAATCTTCTCGTAAAAAAAGTTAAGTTTATCATCGGGTCGGCTGGCGCCCAGAATGTAGAGCAGTGGCAGATAATGATCCACCGAAGGCACGCTCATTTTTCCGGCCTGAGTTTTATTGTAATCCTGCGCTAAAGCTTTAAAATTCCTGGTTTCGATCTGTTCTTTCACCCATGTGTCGAATTCAAGTGCCCATGGAAATATCTTGTCATTCTCGGTCCACGAAAAATTTCTGAGATTATGAACAATGTTGCCGCTGGCCACAATCAGAATTTCTTCATCGCGCAGCACACGAAGTTGTTCGCCAAGTTGCAGGTGATATTCCGGCGGTTGTCGCATATCCAGACTCAACTGCAGCACCGGAATGTCGGCTTTCGGAAAAAGATGCTGAAGCACGCTCCACGTGCCGTGATCAAGGCCCCATTCACCATTGTCGGCTTTGATTTCTGTGGGAATCAGCTGCTGAATTTTTGTGGCAATTTCCGGAGAGCCCTTTGCCGGATATTTTACCTGATAAAGTTCGTTCGGAAATCCGCTGAAATCATAAATTTGCTTCGGTGTTTGAGTGCTGGTAATAAAAGTGCCATTGGTCAGCCAGTGCGCCGAAATACTTAAGACACATTTCGGCACAGGCAGACTTTTACCGAGAGAATCCAAAGCTTCGGTGTAATCGTTCTTTGCCAGCGCATTCATAGGTGAGCCATGCCCGACAAAAAGAACGGGCATGGTTTGGGATTTCAACGTCATAAGGTGTCCTTACTTTTTAGCGGCACTCAACTAATTTTTAGCCTTGCCGGCCTGAATCTTCAGATCAATTGTTATCATATCTCCGACAACGGGGCCCACTTCAACTGCTTTATTCCAGGTTAAACCAAAATCTTTACGGTTGATTTTTGCCGTCGCGGTAAATGCGGCTTTGGTATTTCCGTAAGCGTCTTTGGCTGTACCTTTATAAGTACCGTCAAAGACCACTTTCTGGGTTTTACCTTTTAACGTCAGGTCGCCGGTTAACTTAAAGGCCTGCGGCTTGCCGGAAATCGAGGTGCTTTTGAACGTCATTTTCGGAAATGCTGCTGCGTCGAAAAATTCTGCGCCCTTCAGATGATCGTCACGGTCTTTTACTGCAGTGTCGACCGAGCTGATGTCGACTTCGGCTTCTAAATTTGATTTTTCAAATTTTTCATCCAGATTCAGCACCCCTGAAAATGTTTTAAATTTTCCTTCAACGCTTGATATAACCAGATGCGGAACTTCGAAGCCCACCTTCGAATGCATCGGGTCGATATTGTATTTACCGGCGTCGATTTTGGCCCCTGCATTTGCGGTAGCGGCAAGACTTAATGAAACTAAAACTGAACTGACGAATGATCGCATGTGTTCTCCTTGAAGAGGTTGTTGTTTTGTAACTTTGATAATGACATATTAAAGAGAGTTCTAGAAGTGCCCTATATTGAATACAGTGTTGCAAATATGGAACAATCAAGTTAAACTTTCATCCATGGATTACAATCAAATTGCGCTCTTTATCAGCGTGATCGATGCCGGCAGCATATCAGAGGCGGCTAGACGTTTAAATGTTGCAAAATCAAACCTGAGCCGGGCGTTGTCAGCACTTGAAAAAGCCACGGGCTCGCAGCTGGTCTATCGCAACACACGTAGTTTTCATCCTACAGAAGCCGGCCTTGCTTTTTACAATCAATGCAAAGGGCCGTTCTTTGATATTAAAACCGCCACCGATAATATTAAACAAAACGAATCGGCCTTAAAAGGTAGATTCATTATTACGACGGCTGTTGACGTGGCCCACACGGTTCTGTCTGCAATCATTGCCGATTTTGCAAAAGCACATCCCAAGTTACATATTGAACTGCGGGGAGAAGACCGCAACGTAGATCTGATAAAAGAAGGTGTCGATCTTGCATTACGAATGGGAACACTTTCAGATTCAAATCTGAAGGTCACAAAAATAAGTGATACTTCTCTGATTCTAGTCTCAACAGTTCAATATCTGGCTAACTTTGCCAAAATTCGAACAGTTGGACAACTGCGAGAGCATCGCATGATCAGCTTCAATAAAAAATTTGAAAAAAATTTAAGTCTCGTCAAAAAGAGCGACCGGCAGCAGAAGCCGATTAGTGTAAAGGTAACTGCAGGGCTCTCTACCAACAGTCCGTTGATTGCAAAAGCGCTGGTGGTCTCAGGGCAGGGGATTGCACTTATTCCCGATATTATCTGCTTTGATGAGTTAAAAGCCGGAAATCTTGTGCGTGTTTTGCCAGAATTAGCTTCAAAGCCCGTACCATTTCACTTTGTCTGGCCTTCGCATAGTTCCGAGTCCCCGAAAGTCAGGGCCTTTATCGATTTCAGCAAAGATACGCTGAGAAACTATTTTGTTTTAACTTCGCAGCACTAATTATACATTTCAGAAACGTGCCGCGGGTCTGACTTCGATGAAAGATGTATGTGAGTTTCGGCGTGACGAGATAGGCCTTGCAGGTTTTTAGAAGCCGAATAAGTTATTTATAGCCCAAGCGTGGGAAATTGTACTCTCTTAGGGTAATATTTCCGGTACTATAAGTTCCAAGCAAATATAAACCTAAAAAATCATCTGCATCATAAAAGTCATTACACTTATAGCCAGCGCTAGCTATCGCGCTACAATTGGTGCTGGGTTCGGGGTCGGCACCGCGGTCGGGCACAGAGGTAGTGCCTAGGCTAGATATGTAAGCTAAATAATCTGGATAGGAATCCCAATCTCTAACCTTAACCCGAATTCTATGTTTAATCTCATAGGCTTCATCAAGACACTGAAACTCATAAACATCATGAGCAGATATAAGGTAACTACCTGCTACGTCAAATTTGGTACCACTTCTGTCATCAATTGGCTCTATATAGTAAGGCAAAGTACTTGTAGTAATTAAATCTTCATAACCCGTATGCGTGTGGTTGGCGGCAGCACCAAAATAATTTGATGCATGCATATTACTCCCAACGCGTAAATCAAGCGCCGCAGTAACAATTTGCTTGTCAGTAACACCA
>JANOJH010000518.1:0-2361 GCA_031408135.1 Bdellovibrio sp.
AGAGAATTTGTGTGGGACGGTAAAACAAGTTGGGTCATCACAACTTGAGAGGAGCTAACTGATTTGCTCTTTTTCATTGTAATGACCCTTCAAATAGAACATAGCAATAAGAACTGTCGTGTAGACTAAATTCCGATATCAGAATTACCACGTCCGCCGCCGAAGTTGCCAACGCCAGGAAGAGTGATAGTTGCGTTACCAGCAGGCATAGTCGTGGCAGGTTGAGTGTTGTAAGCTGTTGCTCCAGCAGGCTGCACAGCTTCTTGGCGAGCTTCGTTTTCAACAAAACCAAGATGAGGAAGGCACCATACGATTAATTGGGCGCGAGACTTAACATTCATTTTCTTATAAATGTTGGTTAAGTGAAACTTAACAGTCTTTTCAGTTACGAATAGTTGGTTAGCAACTTCCTTGTTAGAAAGTCCCTTAGAAACTAATTCGGCAACTTCAGATTCACGGTTCGAAAGGCCTTTTTGTATTAATACGTCTCTGAGCATCCTTGCTCCTCCTGCTTAATTGTTTTTTGTTTAGCTTTTTAGTGTTCGCTTGAAACAGATCCAGACAATCCTTAGTCTTAATGTTTGCTTCAAGCGGAACAGCATCAACCTGTCTCTAAGTCTGACAATACTTTCGACAGAACGCAATACCTTTGACCCTATTTATTTTTAAAACTAGACCGAATTCTGAACATACAAAAAAGAATTCAAAGCAAACAGATTTGTTTTAACCTTTTTTTCAATTCTTTCGTCTAAGTATTTGCCGGCTTATCTGCGTATTTTTTCTTCAGATACTCGACCGCTTCGTCCTTGGTCGTGCAGGACTTTTTGAACTGACAGACGCGTAAGAATTTCATTTCTTCTTTAATATACCGGCTAGGCATTAAATCCAGTACTTCTTTAGGGGTAATTAAAGGAGTTGGATGCAATTTGAGGAGATTTTCAACCTCTTTCCCCAGTTGCACCGCAAGCAGCCCCGAATCAATCAACACATCCATCAATCGGGCGAACAGAGGGGATTTTTCTCTCTCATACGCCACTTCTTCCACGATCATTCTATCTAAGGATGTCATCAAAAAGCGAATCATTTTATACTCAGCTAGCTCTTGATTCGAAATTCGCAGTCGTTCTTTCAGAATTTCCGAAAGATCAATCTCAGGACTCAACAAATAAAGAATTACAAAAGAATTTTTAACCGCTTCGGGAACCTTTTTCAGTTTAATTTCCGGTGTCCCGAAAATTTGCCGCATGATAAGCCCGAATAATCTGCGCTCAATAATAAAATTCCAGGCCAAAGGGGTCGTTATTTTTTTAAGCTCGGCCCAAATGCGTTCGCCGCTGACATTATCAATGGCAGCGCAATGCCTGATTGCCGCTGCATTCGTTGCTTCATCAATTTCAAAATTGAGTTGAGCTGCAAAACGGACCAGGCGAATAATTCGCAGAAAGTCCTCTGCGAACCGCACTTCAGGATCACCTACACAAATCAATCGTTTCAGCGAAAGATCCGCGAGCCCGCCCCGGTAATCAATTATGACTTCGCGAACGCTGTCCCAGAACAACGAATTAATCGTAAAATCCCGCCGCTCTGAATCTTTCACCGGAGTAGCCGCACTGACATGCGAAGGTCGCCTGCCGTCATAATAATCAGATTCCTGACGAAATGTTGTTAAATCAAAATATTCACCGTCAGCCAGAGGAATTTTCAAAACGCCGAAACTCTCACCGACCAACAGCGCTTCCGGAAAAAGGCTCTTCAAAGTGTCGGTCGTCGCATCCGTAACGAGATCCAATTCACTTACTTCGCGATTAAGGCAAAAGTCCCGAACCGCTCCACCGGCAATCCAACAGACAAACTGATGACGGGCCAACCGGTATCGAACCTCGGCAAAATCACTATAAAGACGATGCTTTTTTATACTGGATGCAATATTGTACACAAATCCAACTATGACTGATTTTAACAACGGCCTCAATCATTCTCTTAAAAATAAATTGGTCCGGCTTCAGAATAGCCAAACTCTCAATCAGGTCGAAATCGGCCCGATCAGAAAACCGCTCAGTATCGAATTTTATGAAAAATGGCTTACGAACGGCTTTCACGGCGAGATGGCCTACTTGGCCGCTCACGGCATGCGTCGCGCGCGCCCGGCTGAGCTGGTCAAGGGCACGGTGAGCGTGATCACTGCGCGGATGGATTATTTGCCTCAGAGCACCTCCTGTGCGACGTTGGACGGGTGGACAGCGGTGGAGTTCAATCGCCTCAAGAACTCGTCTGAAGGCATCGTGTCCGTCTACGCGCGGGGTCGCGACTATCACAAGGTGTTGCGCAGTCGGCTGCAAAAACTGGCCGACCACATCGCCA
>JANOJH010000643.1:0-6767 GCA_031408135.1 Bdellovibrio sp.
TGAAAACAATTCCAGCTCGAACTCAAGTGGGACATCAGCAAGCAATAAACTGGCCCACTAGATTGTTGATTGGGATGAAGTAATCGATTTACAAACTGTTCACGCTACTGGAATTTAGAGTGCTGATTTAGTTTAATTGAATTGTTAATGACAATTTATTTCCGTGATTCGGATTCTAAAACTGTGAGATCCGGTGGGCGGATCGATTGTGTGAGAGTACGCGGGCGCAGTTCTTCATTTTTAAGTTTGGCAGAGCTCATTTTTAAATGAGCCCGCAATGAAAAATTGAACTGTCAGACCTTTGTATTTAGAAAGTTATCAACAGGCTGAGGGGCCAGTTTGTTATCGTTATGAGGCGCAACGATAACGCTCGACTAATGTCTAATCTATAACAAAGGGAATTATGAGTCGTCACTCACGTTCACGGTACGATTTAGTCTAATCCTAAGTTACAGGCCGAGGCCGTAGCAGCCTTTAAAAATTTGACTTTCTGAGCTGTTGTTTCACAATAGGTACATGACTGAAGAAAATCTCACCCAATTTACCTATCACTTTAATTTCGAAGACGGCACTCAGAAAAAATTTGAACTACACCTGAGCAGCGAAAAATTTGAAGTTGTACGCCAAGAAACGACACCGCTGCCGGATTGGACAAAACTCGACGAATGCAAATGCACAAATTGTCCGTTAAAAAGCGAGCAGGTTGCACACTGTCCGATTGCCGCCAACCTGAGCGACCTCGTGGGTTCTTTCAAGGATCGCGTTTCATTTGAAAAAGTTGAAATCAGGGTCGAATCCACCAATCGCGAATATCTGAAAAAAACCGATCTGCAGGATGGCATTCAAAGCATCTACGGCCTGATCATGGCCACCAGCGGCTGTCCGCATATGAATTTTTTTAAGCCGATGGCGCAGTTTCATCTGCCTTTTTCACAGTTCGAAGAGACGCTTCCGAGAACTATTTCGATCTATCTTTTAAGACAACATTACTTGCTCGAGCAGGGTAAAATCAGCGAAGTTAATTTGAAGTCGCTGGGCGAGTGCTATAATGAAGTCAATCAGGTGAATCGGGGCATCGGCGAAAGATTCAAGCTTTTGAAAATGAAAGACTCTTCGAAAAATGGCGTAGCTATTCTTGATGCACTTGCCACTCTTGTTCCTATGGAATTAGCGGATGGATTTAAAAATTTCGAAGCGTTGTTCAGCCGGCCCGACAGCTATAGTAAGTAGTTTATTTGTGTCAAAACTTGAACACTTTATTGAAAACTACAAGAGCTATGGCAGTCATTCAGACGTGCAAATTCACGGAACTGTAGCCAATAACAATAGTGAATATCCGCTGGTTTCTTTGCATTATGGGAATCCAACCGGGCCAACACTCATGGTTTTCGGCGGTGTGCATGGCCTCGAGCGTATCGGTGCCCAGCTAAGCTTGTCTATGCTGAATAGTTTTCAACAGCGTCTCGAGTGGGATGAGTTGCTACATGAAATGCTCAAGAAAATTCAGGTGGTTTTTGTTCCGTTGGTCAATCCGGTCGGCTATTTTGAAACAACAAGGTGTAATGCAAACGGTGTTGATCTGATGCGGAATGCGCCACTTGAAGCAAAAGAAAAAGTGCCATTTCTACTTGGGGGGCAGCTTTATTCGAACAAGTTGCCCTGGTACAGAGGCTTGAGCGTTCAAAGGGAAACACAGTTTGTATTTGATGTTGTGCAGGCTGTTTTACAGAAATCAAATTGTGCGATTTCACTTGATGTTCATTCAGGTTTTGGCTTTAAAGACCAGTTATGGTTTCCACATGCAAACAGTCGGGTTCCATTTGCAAATCTGAATGAAATGTTTATGTTTTTCGAACTGTTTGAAAAGTCGAATCCGCATCACATTTATAGAATTGAGCCGCAGTCGAAAGTCTACTTGACGCACGGAGATCTGTGGGACTATTGCTACCTCAATTTTAAGCGCCCAGATCAGGTTTACATTCCGTTGACACTTGAGATGGGTTCGTGGATCTGGGTCAAAAAAAATCCGCTACAGCTTTTTTCGAAGATCGGACTATTTAACCCGATCAAGCAACACCGGCTGAACCGCACCTATCGGAGGCATCGGCCATTATTTGATTTTATTATACATAGTCTATATTCCAGTCAGACCTGGGCCAACCCTCAACTAAGCCGTACTGAACTTATTACCGATCATGCGATGAAAAAGTATTATGAAAAATAACAAGCAATTGCCGAAAAATTGGATTCTGGTTCGTGGCCTGATGCGGAGCCAGTTTCATTGGAAGAATTTTCCCGAGCTTTTTAAGTCGGAGCTGCAGCTCAATTCGGTTCAGACCGTGGAACTTCCCGGCAATGGGTTTTTATGCGCTCAGGAAACGCCAATTTCAATTGATAAAGCAGTCGAAAAAATCCGGAGTCAGATTACAGGTTCAAATACCGAAGCTTTCGGCTTAATCGGGATTTCTCTCGGCGGAATGCTTGCAACACGATGGGCGCAGCTCTTTCCCCTTGAAGTCAGCCACCTTGTTCTGATTAACTCAAGTTCAAAACTCTCGCCTTTCAATCAGCGTCTGAGACCCGCAAACTACCTCGGTGTAGTAAGGCACTTGCTCTTTGGAAATCCTGCGGCAAGTGAAGAGTTTATTTTACGGACAACCTCCAATTCCGAAAGTCTTTGGAGACCTCAACTCTCTGAAAATGTAGATTTTTTAAAGGCTCACCCGCTGAGAGCCCGTAATTTTTTCAGACAGTTGAAGTTATCTGGTCAAATTGATTTTACAGAAGTTCCGAAGGCTGCAAAATTGATTCTGACTTCAAAAGCGGATCGCCTTGTCAATTCTGAATGCAGCGAGCGAATTTCGCAACTCTGGGGCTGCGCCATTCGGAAACATGAAACGGCAGGACATGATCTGCCGCTCGATGATGCCGGGTGGCTAGTTGAAAATATTAAAAATGGATTTTAGGTTTTAAATTTCTTAACCAGCTTTGCATCCATTTCGTTGCGGTCGATGATTGTAACAAAATCTATACATCGAAACTCTTCATCATACGCTGGGTAGCTCCCGACCTTTGCGCCGGCTTTCAGATAAGATTTCAACAGCGAAGGGATCTTTTCTTCGGCTTCCAGCTTTTGATTGTCGGAAAGTCCTCGTGAAAAAACCATCAGCCAAAAGAGCAGATCTTTCATCTGGAACTTGTCGTGCGGTTTAAATACATCTTCAGCCAGGGCACCGGTCTGTTCGAAATACTTGTAAACCAGGGCCGCAGATCGGGCATCGGTAACTTTCACGCTTGAACAGCCGATGAGTATTCCGGCATTAAGGTGCTTCATGTACTCGATGATGCCTCTGAACAACAGCGAAATCACAACGCCGCGGCGATGTTCGCGGTCGATACAGGCTCTTCCAAGTTCGATAAACGGCGTTTTTTGCTTCTCAATCCAGTTTTGAATATCGAATTCGGATTCGGTATAGAACATATCTGAAGTTTCTGAAAAATTCATCCGATAGGTACCCACAATTTTACTGCTGGGTTCGTGAACGATAATTAAATGGTCGCAGAAGTTATCATATTTGTCGAAGTCAAGTTTTGATTTTTTCGGGCGTGCAGCCATTTCAACGCAAAAGACTTCGTGGCGCAATCGGAAGCACTCGAGCACTTCTTTTTTTGTTCGTGCCATCTGCAGAATGTAAGGGCCGACCTGAATAAAAATGTCGACTTTGCATTTCCAATCTGAAAGGCGTGTATAGTAAATCTGACTTTTTTCTATAACTGTGTCCATCATCGATACCATTTACAGACTCCTTTTGTTGGTTGGTTTGTTAGTGCCAATTCGTAAAAATGTAGGGGCCGGTTTCACTATCAAGGTCGGGGCAATCCGAATTCCTGAAGATTTTCATTATAAAAATCCGGCTTTGTCGGAATATATTTTGAATAATTGCCGTCATATTTTTCCTTCTTGGTAAAATTAGAAATCAGTTTATTTTCGTTTAAGATTAATTTTAAAAGATCAATCCCGATCTGTGCGGTCTTGTTTACATCCGACAGCGAACTGAAAATCTGGGGATTCAGTTCGACAAATTCGTAACTGATAATCCGGCCTGAAGATATCAACGCCTTAGTCAGCGCGTGAACACTCTCTATAGAGAGGCCGTACTCAACCCTGATTCCGGTTGAGGGTGCAATTGCCGGATCGAAAGCATCCGAATCCACGCTTAAGTGAATCTTGGATCCGGCTGTTAGTTTGCAGATCTGCCAGATTACTTCAGGCAACCCCAATCGTTCGATATCTGAAGTCGTGTAGTACCTGATATTCAGAGCATCCAGAAATAGTTTCTCTGCGGTGTCGAGGTCGCGAACTCCGAAATAGATGAGATTTTCCGGTTTTAATTTTTCAGTAAACCAGCGGCTGCCTGAAACAGTGTCCTCTCCGATTAGGTAGGCCAGCGGCATTCCATGCAGCGCGCCCGACAAAGAACTTATCCTTGTGTTGATATCTCCGTGGGCATCGACCCAAACCACTTTGAGATCGGGTTCCACTCGCATTAAGCCCTGAATGCTGCCAATGGAAAGAGAATGATCACCACCTGCGATAAAGAGCGGCTGTTTTCGCCTGGCCTCCTGCTCAACAATCTGGCTAAGGGCCTCATACGCCTGCCACTGAATTTCATGCCGGGATTGTTTGCTCATGACATTAAAGTTTTTAAAGTGAAAGTTTTGATCCAACAGGCATTGCCTGATGAATCCAGGCCCGAGTACTACACCGAAATGACTCTGGCCTTGATGGATCGGCGCCTCAATAAACGAAAAAGAAGTCTCAATCATTACTTTTAGTTAAACACTGAAAGTTAAAGTATTTGAGTTATGATTGTGTTAAGAAATTTTCCTAACGCAATCTTAAAATGCTTTTCTGAAAAATGTATTTCACTATAGATATGTGGTGATTGCATTTATCCGAACAATCTTAATTTTTGGAAAAACCTTATATCATTTGCTGCTGTCTTATCGGAAAAAAACCGATGTTGTTCGCCTGAAGCAGCGATGGGCAGTCAGTTTTCTTAAATCTTTCAATATCGATTTAAGAGTGAAAAATTCTTTCACAAATGAACGCAACCTTATTTTCGTTGGTAATCATATCGGTTTTCTCGATATCATCGTTTTGTTCGCGGTTGAGCCGCGGCTGGTATTTCTGGCAAAAGCCGAGTTGGCAGCATGGCCCATAATCGGTCATGCTGCCCGTCGGATTGAAACCCTTTTTGTAAAACGTGAGTCTGCCGCTTCACGGTCAGACTCTAAAAAAGCGATTTATCAAAGAATTAACAATCCTGAAAAAAGTACTTTTATCGCAGGTTTCCCGTCTGGCACAACCTGCGTTGATGAAAAAATACCTTGGCGTAAAGGGCTTTTTGAAATTGCTATGGCGACCGGAACTCCGATTCAGACTTTCAGATTCAGATATTCACCATTGCGGGTGTGTGCATATATAGATGATGATAATTTGTTTACATCGCTGATGAAACTCTTCTGCGCAAAGAATATAACTGCTACAATAGAGTGGGGCCCGCGTTATAGCATAACCGATCTCAGTGAACAGATGGCCGAAATTCAGGCCTGGACGCAATCTCAACAAAAAACACATGAAGAAAAAGCATTTAATAGACCTGCATATTCACTCGAATTTCAGCGACGGTAAGCTCAGTGTCGCTGAAATAGTCGAGCTCTACGGACGCAGAGGCTTTTCAGCCATCGCGGTGACGGATCATCTGGCGGATTCAAATACCCTCACGGGAATGGTTGCCAACAAGCTCAAACTTAGTCTGACCAGAAAAAATATGGACCAGTACCTCGAGGTATTGCAAGTTGAGTCACGGCGTGCACTTGAAAAATACAATATGTTGTTGCTTCCAGGTGTAGAAGTAACGCTGAATTCGTGGTCCAAAAAGAATGGTGCGCATATTGTTTTTCTGAACGTTGATCAATATCTCGATCCGAATGCCAGCGTCGAGAAGCTGCTGCAGAAGAACCGGCGTTTTTTTTCAATTGCCGCTCATCCCCTCTGGGAAGAATCCTATGAATTCAAGACCACTCATCTTTGGGAAAACCGGGTTCAACTGGCTCCGCACCTGGATGCGTGGGAATGTGCGACTGCTTATCGATTTTCGCAGGCTGTCTTCCTTTCAGGATTGCCAGTCATTGCTTCCAGTGATTTTCACGGTGATGTCTGGCACGAGTCCTGGAAATCACAGACCTATCTTGAAGACATGAATACCGAAAATCTGTTTCACCAGATTCTAAATCGGGAAATCGAACCAGTCTGGATCTAGTTTTGATGCTGGATGTCTATAATTTAGACTCTTTAAAGTACAAACACTAATGACATCAAAACTCAAATTCCCTACTATTACTGCATGTCTTCAGAGCCCAAGAACTGTCAAAACTGCAGCGCTTTTTCTCAGAGCTTTTTTCGGAATCTTAACGAAAGCTCGTTGAATTTGCTGAACTCTAAAAAAGCGGTCGGTGAATACATGCGCGGCGAAACTTTTTCAGTTGAGCAGCAACCGGCCGATTCGGTTTATTGCATTATGAGCGGAAGCGCTAAGGTAACACTTTATGGAAAGAGTATCGTTCGTTAGGTTTCTGCCGGCGAGTTACTCGGTTACCGCTGTATTTTTTCACAGGAAAAATTCCGTGCTACTGCTTCGGCCCTAAGCCAGACCACCGCATGTAAAGTCAGTAAAGAAACAATTTATGAACTTATCGATGCG
>JANOJH010000682.1:0-2151 GCA_031408135.1 Bdellovibrio sp.
ACACTCCTAAACACTTCGCGCGGGCAAGCCGTGCACGAAGACGACCTCATCTTAGCATTAAACGAAAACAAAATTAAATTTGCGTGTTTAGACGTGTTCGCAAAAGAGCCTCTGACTAAGGACTCGAAGCTTTTAAAATGCAAAAATGTGCTTCTGACGCCGCATTTGGGAGCTTACACTGAAGAAGCTTTTTTAAAAGCATCTCTTGAGGGCACTAAGCGCATTGAAGAGTTTTTTGAAAGCAAAACTACACAAAATACCTTGCCACTTAAAAACGATTGGGGAAGTCTATCGTTTGCAGAAAGGACATAAATATATATGTCAGCAACAGTTGTTATCGGGGCTCAATGGGGAGATGAAGGCAAAGGCAAGCTAGTTGACGTACTGGCCGCCAATTCCGACATGGTGGTACGTTTTCAGGGCGGCTCGAATGCCGGCCACACGCTTGTTGTAAACGGCAAAAAAACCGTTCTGCATCTTATTCCTTCAGGCATTTTACACACAGATAAAATCTGCGTTATTGCAGCCGGCGTTGTGGTGGATATTTTTGGGCTTACAGAAGAAATCCGCAAACTGAAAGAAACTCAGTTTAATATTTCGCCTAACCGCTTGCTTATTTCAGACAGCGCAACGGCATTACTGCCTTACCACAAAGTTTTAGACCAAGCCCGCGAACGCGCACTTAGTGATGGCAAATTAGGTACCACTGGCAAAGGCATCGGCCCCGCTTACGAAGACCGGGCTTCGCGCCGCGCTTTGATTATGTCGGACCTTTTTGGTGATGAAGCTACGCTTATGGCAAAGTTAGAGTTCGTACTTAAAGAAAAGAACGTACTTCTTACTAAAATGTACGATTGCCCCGAAATTACGGCAAAGTCGGTTTACGACCAGATTCAGACCGTGATTAACGACCTTAGGCCGTATCGTGCTCCTGACGTAAGCCTTTTGATCTCGCAAAAACTTAAGCTTGGTAAACGCGTCCTTTTCGAAGGCGCACAAGGCACACTATTAGACGTTCACCACGGCACGTATCCGTTTGTAACAAGTTCTGCCACAATTGCAGGTTCTGGCTCTATCAGCGCAGGCATAGGCCCACATTACCTATCAAAAGTAGTGGGCGTGTTCAAAGCCTACTGCACCCGCGTAGGCAGCGGACCATTCCCGAGTGAATTAACCGACGCTATTGGCGCAAGAATCCAAAAAGACGGTAACGAGTTCGGTTCAACCACCGGCCGTGCTCGCCGTTGCGGCTGGCTTGACCTCGTCGCACTTAAGTACGCCATCAGACTTAACGGAATTAATTCTCTAGCTATGATGAAATTAGACGTTCTTTCACAGCACGATCAAATTGGAATCTGTGTTGGCTACAAACTTGGTGATGAAACGATCACCGATTTTCCGCCTTCGACTGAAACTGTGAGTAAACTTGTACCAATCATCGAATACATGCCCGGTTGGAAAGAAGATCTTACAGGCATCAAATCGATCAAAGATTTGCCTCTGAATGCGGTGAATTTTATTAATTTTGTCTCTCAAAATGCGGGGTGTCCGATTGATGTGGTTTCGGTGGGGCCAGATCGTGATCAAACTTTGTGGATTAAGCACTTGTTTAAAGATTGAGCAAGCGAAAAAAGTGTTTGACTGAAAACACTGTCTGATAGAAATTAGCGATTCGATTTAAGATGTGGTTCGCTAGCTCAGCTGGTAGAGCATTTCACTTTTAATGAAAGGGACGATGGTTCGAATCCATCGCGAGCCACCAATTTTTGGTCGAAGTCTTTAGAGCGTTTTATACCAGAAGCGCTCGCATTGTTCCCATCGTCTAGTGGCCTAGGACACCTCCCTTTCACGGAGGATACACCGGTTCGAATCCGGTTGGGAACGCCAATTTATTTTCTTTAATAATTTCAAACACTTACGAATAGTGCCAAAGCGGACCATCGAACTCCGTAATTTCAGCTACTTAGATTAAATTTTGCTTTCAAATTGCAATGTGGCCAAAGAGGATTCGAACTTTTGTATCATCGCAGCCCGATCAATAACAGGTAAAATATTTTCTGGTTGCTTTACTTTATCAATATCAAATGATTTATTAATCTGGATATAGGCAGGTTCCTTAAAATCGCGTTTGTAAACCGGTGCGCCACCACC
>JANOJH010000685.1:0-1364 GCA_031408135.1 Bdellovibrio sp.
GCCTGGTAAAATTCATCGAGATTGTTCAAGTCTCCTTCTAAGCAGTGTGCCCCTTCGATGCCAATCATCCCTGAGGTGAGATTTTTGTTTTGAATCCGATCCGAAATAAAATCCTGTAAGTCTGCTTTGGATTTGATCACACGAAACTGCCCGTTGGATTGTTTCGCAAAATCATGCAGTTGGTTAATCTGGTGAAGCGCCCTGGCTTTAATGCTGAACCAGGCGGAAGGCGGCCTCAACTGCATAAAACTCAGCAGCCCTATTTGGTCTGTCTCAGCACTGTTGCGCTCAATATTTATCCCACGTGGGGTTTTACTCACAATCGTAAACGCCTGAAAAGCCATGTTGGCTTGTTGCATGCGGGGTAAATCCACATGGCCGTAGTCGTTGTTGGAAAAAAAATCCCGATCCCACAAAAGCATGTCACAGTGCAGGTCGGCAATGAAAGTCAATGAATCATATCCTCCGTTGGATATGCCGGCCGTTGACATCGATACTTTGTTCATGGAAGTGTCAATGTATTTTGGCCCGAAGGTGAAGAAGACTATCGCAGCCACAACTAAAACTGCGAGGATAGCCAGGAGGATTTTCTTTTTCATAGATGGAAATTAGTAATAATTATTGATGGCCAATTATCAATTTTTTGATTATCCTAAATCCAAAAACAAAGTGCCACTAATGCCCACCGCCCCAAACCATTCACTCACCTGCCAGCAGCCCCTCTGCGGTTAAGAATTATTCTTCATCGCCAAATAAACACCATTCGTCCAACCAAAGCCATCTTGATTTGGATACTCTCCACCACTGGCTTCTGCGTTGTCGCTCCACACATCATACTTCTCCGTCATCTTCCCGGTTTTCTGGTAGACTTTAAGATTAGCGTTCGTCCAGTTTGATTTTAATTGATTGGCCAAATCATCTAATCCATAATTGAGCAAACCTTTGTAAACCATCCATTGCAAGGGTGCCCAGCCATTTGGCGCGTCCCATTGCTGGCTGCTGTTTTCAAGTGTGGTGGTCATGCCGCCAGGCTTTAGAAATTTCTGATGGAGTATTTCTGCTGTGGAAATAGCTTGGGCTGGTGAAGCAACTTCGAAAAATAATGGAAAGACCGCTGCAAGTGTGTAGTGCTCTTTTTGTTTGTGAGCTGTAAAGTCAAAATCAAAAAAGAATTTTTTCTCTTCGTTCCAACAATATTTTTTAATAGCAATTTTTCTTTTGGTTGATAAGGAATGGTATTCGGATGATTTTAAACTATTGCCAGCCAGTTGATAAGCTTCCGATAAAGTTTGTTCGAGGTGAAGTAGTAAGCAATTCAAGTCCACCGGAATAATATCAGTGGTATGAATGGTGGCAAACGATTT
>JANOJH010000697.1:0-1494 GCA_031408135.1 Bdellovibrio sp.
GGTATTGCTCGCGTATTCAATGGTGAATTTGAATTAATAGACGGAATCAAATCCGGAAAAATAAAAGAAGGTGATGTAGTAGTCATTCGCAATGTTGGCCCCAAAGGCGCACCGGGCATGCCCGAAATGTTGAAGCCTACCAGTTTGATCATGGGCTCTGGTCTTGGAAAATCTGTTGCGCTAATAACGGATGGAAGGTTCTCAGGAGGCTCACATGGCTTTGTGATAGGCCATATCACACCAGAGGCCTTTGAGGGCGGACTCATTGGATTGGTGGAAGATGGTGATTGGATTGAAATAGATGTTAAGAAACATCAAATCAATTTATTAGTGGATGAAAAAACAATTGCAATCCGAAGGTCCCATTACAAAACACCGTCTCTTCGTGTGACCAGCGGTGTCTTATATAAATATGCCAAACACGTAAAAACTGCAGCCGATGGATGCGTTACTGACGAAGACTAAGGAACGAATAGTTGCACCGACCAAGCAAATGATTTCCGGATCGGAAGCTTTGTTGCGTTGCCTAGTAGCAGAACAAGTGGATACCATTTTTGGATATCCGGGTGGTGCTATCATGCCTGTGTATGATGCTCTCTATCATTACTCGAATCAACTCACTCACATATTAGTACGCCATGAGCAAGGTGCCATTCATGCCGCACAAGGTTTTGCTCGTGTATCAGGCAGACCAGGAATTGTGTTTGCGACATCAGGGCCAGGTGCGACTAATCTTGTTACCGGATTGGCCGATGCCTTAATTGACTCCACTCCTCTGGTGTGTATCACAGGGCAGGTATTTGCCCATTTATTGGGTACTGATGCTTTTCAAGAAACCGATGTCATTAATACTACAATTCCTGTAACAAAATGGAATGTGCAAGTAACCGAGGCAAAAGATATTGCAGATGCTGTAGCTAAAGCTTTTCACATTGCCATGACGGGAAGGCCAGGGCCAGTGCTGATCGACATTACAAAAAATGCACAGAACGAATTATTCGATTTTCAAGAATACAAAAAGTGCGAAAGCATTCGTACTTATAAACCAAAACCTTCTTTACAAATATCACAAGTTGAAGCAGCCGCAGAATTAATCAATAAAGCGAAGAAGCCCTATATACTTGCCGGACAAGGGATTTTACTTTCAGGGGCTACAAAGGAATTAATTGCTTTTTCTGAAAAGACGGGGATTCCAGTTGCAAGTACTTTGCTAGGTCTCGGTGCCTTCCCAACAGATCACCCGAACTACGTTGGCTTTTTAGGAATGCATGGCAACTACGGCCCAAATATTAAAACGAATGAGTGCGATGTATTAATTGCGATGGGAATGCGTTTCGATGATCGGGTAACCGGCAATGTAAGTAAGTACGCGAAGCAGGCAAAAGTCATTCACGTTGAAATTGATAGAGCCGAGATTAATAAAATTATCAAAGCAGACGTAGCCGTAAATGCCGATGCAAAAGAGGCGTTGGAAGTCTTAACTAAGTTAGTTCA
>JANOJH010000732.1:0-1668 GCA_031408135.1 Bdellovibrio sp.
AATTCCACAAAGAGAAATACACCACACAAAACCTGATGATCACCGTGCCACAGGCCATCGCTTATTTTGCCGATGCCGAAGAAAGCGAAGACCCGATAAGTTTGAAAAAGCAAACCTGGAAAAGCGTGCAGAAATCTATCAATGCCAAAGTCAGTGACTATCTAAAGTAGCACGCTTGTTACTATCTTTGTCCAATGCCTTCTATAGTCCCCAACTTCGAATATGACATCTTCATCTCCTATCGTCACAACGATAACCGTTCTGGTTGGATAACTGAGTTTGTGGTTTCATTGAAGAAACTTGATTATTAGTAACTGTAATCACTTCTATTTTGAGTAATTTTGATGTATGGAAAGAATGGTAACCATACATATCGAAAAACTTCCAGAAGGATTTTATCTCGCTACTTCCGATACCATTCAGGGTCTTGTGGCACAAGGGAGAACCATAGCTGAGACCATTGAAATAGCAAAAGATGTTGCTAAAAAATTGATCGAAGCACAGGAGGGCAACATATCAAATCTTACAACATTCTCAGAGAGCTTTGACTACCCAATGGTTGTAGGGGTCTAATTGTATGGGGCGGCTTTCCGGATTTAGATACCGCGATATAATAAAAATCCTAAAAAAATTTGGGTTTGAATTCTATCGGCAAGCTTCGGGCAGCCATGAAATCTGGCATAACCCACAAACCAATCGATTCACAACAATTCCAAACCACACCGGAGATATGCCAGAAGGAACTTTACGAGCGATTTTGAAGCAGGCCGATATTGATGTGAATGAATTTGTAAAGATGAGATGAAGAATTGATGGCTTCGCTAATCCCTAAATACGAATACGACATCTTCATATCTTATCGCCATCCACCTTCGCTGAAGCTACGGTGGACGGGCAACAATTCAGTATCTTAGCGGCATGGCGGTTTTACCTGATTTTGAATATGATATTTTTATTTCCTATCGTCACAATGACAATAGATCCGGCTGGGTAACCGAGTTTGTAAACGCTTTACAAGAGGAATTGGCGGCCACCATCAAAGAACCTCTCACCATTTACTTCGATAAAAACCCCCACGATGGCCTTCTCGAAACGCACAACGTTGATAAAAGCCTCGAAGGAAAACTAAAGTGCCTGATCTTCATTCCCATCATCTCCCAAACATATTGCGATACCAAATCATTTGCCTGGCAGCATGAGTTTGTTGCGTTTAATAAATTGGCCGGGGAAGATACTTTTGGAAGGGATATTAAACTGAGCAACGGAAATGTAGCGAGCAGGATTCTTCCCATTAAGATTCATGATCTTGATGCGGAGGATAAAACCCTTTTTGAAAATGAGTTAGGAGGAGTTTTAAGATCGATCGAGTTTATTTATAAATCAGCAGGAGTTAACAGGCCGTTAATGCCCTTGGACAATCCTGATAAAAATGCAAATAAGTCATTTTACCGCGACCAGATTAATAAAACTGCCAATGCTATTAAAGAACTCATCTCGGCTGTTAAAAATTCATCCTCGGTTCAGGAAGAAAGACCGTCTCCCCAAAAAGCGAAAACCGTTCTGGCGCCATCACCGAAGCCTAAGATTTTTATTTATTCGATAGCTTTAGCTGGGTTAATTATTGCTGGATATTTCTCGTGGAATTATTTCCACCCTAATTCATCCCAC
>JANOJH010000809.1:0-1137 GCA_031408135.1 Bdellovibrio sp.
GTGACCACATCCAGAAAATTTGATCCTTTGAATAATATTCCGTTGCGAGAGGCTAACCCAATGCCTCCAAAATATCCCAGAGGGATTGAAACAACCAAAGCGCATGGGCAACTGATAACCAGGAATACTAATGCCCTATAAAACCAATCGTTAAAAACATAGGTATCAATAAAAAAATAAGGTAAGAGGCAAACGGCCACAGCTAAGGCAAAAACGATTGGTGTATATATTTTCGCAAACCTGCTGATGAATAATTGTGTCTGCGATTTACGAGCAGTGGCATCCTGTACCATTTCTAAAATCTTGCTGAGCTTGCTATCTTTAAACAATGCCTTTACTTTTATCTCAGTCAACGTATTGAGGTTAATCATTCCCGCAAACACCGTTTCACCTTTTGCTTTTGTGTCAGGCTTGCTTTCTCCCGTTAACGCTGCTGTGTTAAATGATGCTGTTTTAGAGATCAACTCTCCATCCAGCGCCACTTTCTCACCGGGCTTTACCTGAATTATTTCTTCTAATGCTATTTCTTTAGGATTAACAACCTGCGTATTTCCATTGCGGATAACCGTTACTTCATCCGGTCGAATATCCAGCAAGGCTTTAATACTTCGCTTGGCCTTGTTTACTGCGGAATCCTGAAACCATTCACCGATGGAGTAGAATATCATTACCGCGACACCCTCGCTATAGGAACCAATGGCGAAAGCACCAATGGTTGCCACGCTCATGAGGAAGAATTCATTAAAGAAATCAAATCGCTTTGCTTTCTTAAAGGCCATGAACAAGACATTATAACCTCCAAGAAAATAGGCTGTTGAATAGATGATCAAATCAATGGGAAAGGCTGGTTTATACGTAAACCCAAATTCTAAAACCGACATTACCACCAGAACTAAAAGTGAAAGCAACAATTGCCAATGGCTTTTCCAACCTGGAATTTCCTCAACACCTGTGTTTACTCGTATTTTTTTAATCATGGCAATTTCTTCTGCTGAGGTTTTGTTGGCAATACCATACTGTGTGATTTAAAAGTACGGGCATCAAATTAGGGAATCTCTAAAAACCTTGCCTTTGACCACCTCATCCTCAATCCTTCTACAAAAGGAGAAGGTCAAAAGGAGTTTTTAGAGATTCCCA
>JANOJH010000812.1:0-6319 GCA_031408135.1 Bdellovibrio sp.
AAAATCAGGTTGGAAAACTTTTTCAAGTTTGGAAAAAAATTCATGGTTGCTTAAAAGATATTGAGAGGTTAGTGTTCCCCTACTTTATCAATAGGAGATAGATATGTTAAAAAGCTTAAGTTTGATTTTGTTATTAGTCGCATTTGGACAAGTGAACGCAACAGAAACCGCGCCGCCTCCACCAACAACACATACTTGGACCCAACTGCTGCAGAATAAATACAGTTTCACAGACGCACAAATGAAGGCGCTGACCGACAGCAAATTAGGTGAATCACAAATGGCCAAGGCGGCCCAATTGGCAAAATCGTCAAACAAGCCAATTGAAGAAATTCTAAAAATGCAGGCTGAAAGCAAAACTGGCTGGGGCAATCTCGCAAAGCAACTCGGAGTCAATCCTAGTGAGCTAGGTCAGGCGGTCAGTTCTTTGAAGCAAGAGCGTAATGCCGAAAGAAAACAGTTAAAAGATTCAAAAAAAGATTCAAAAAAATCTGATAAATCTGAAAAAGTAGAAAAAGTAGAAAAAAAAGAAAAGCCTGAAAAAAAAGAGCGCGCTCCTAAAAAAGACAAATAGTAACTGAATGATGAAATTATCGCTATTCGCCCTGATTTCCATTTTCCTAAATTCAGCTGTTGCTGGAGATTGGATTTACGTAAGACCGGAAGTCGGAGCCGGCTATAGCGATAACGTTTATCAAGATGACCTGAACAAAAAATCTGATTTCTTTCTTTGGCTGCAGACGCAGACCAAATACGATAATGAAACGGCCGCTTATATCGGCCGAATCAACCTGAGCCTTTATTCAGTTGAAAGCCCTAATAACTCGTTCAACTATTCGTTACGCAGAATTTCAGAACTCAATTCGGACCTAGGCCTGACGCTTGGGCTTGGCGGATTCAGCTATTTTAAAGCCGATATTGGTTCAACCGACGAAGCCTTCAATAATTATTATTTGCTGGGTTTTGTGACCAAAAGAATTTTTACCCGAACTAATTTTGAACTCAACGCCGAACCCGGAATCAAGGTCTCGGCCTATCCTCAGCTCGGCGGGCGAAGTGATATTACTCTGTTCGGGCGCCTCGATGGCTTCTGGCGCGTGAAAACCGACGTTGATCTTAATCCTTATTTAGAACTAGGCTTTGTATTTTCAAATCAACCCTACTTTGTGAAAAATTATGTCGATATTGGCGCAGTCTGGAGCGAAAAAATTAACGAGCAGTATAAATACAGTGTCGATTTTTCAATCCGAAGCAGTTCCTATCCTAACCGGACCGTCTCGGATATTTTGTTTATTCCCAACAGAAAAGGCCGCAACACGGCGACCAGTCTTAATTCCAGCGAAAGTTTAAGCCTTACTCAATTGTCTACTTCAGTGACGATGACGCAACCTGAGCGGGATCTTTCACTCGGTCTGAATTACGCCACTGAAAATTCACTGAGCAATCTTGAATACTTTACGGAACTTCAGTTACTGGCTTCGGCCCTTTTTAAGTTCTAATAAATCTGAAATTATTTTCTGAATATCGAAATTATCCACTGGCTTTCCGATTATACGGGTAAAATTAAAATTGGTTTTAACATTGAGATCCCCCGATATCAAATATATTGGCGCATCGACTTTCATCGCAACCGCCACTTTATCGCCCGTCATTCCGGGCAGACGATAATCCAGAAAAACGAGGTCCGGCGGGTCTTTGAGGGCATCGGCAACCGCAGCCAGCGGATCGACGTAGGTTCTTATTTTCAGTTGGTCTGACTGATTCAGCTCTTCGAAGATGTCGCAGAGGTCTTGCTCATCATCGACGTAGAAAATACTAAGCTTCATCAACTGCCACCCTTCGGAATCTGATAACAAAAGCAGTATTCGGGCCATTGACATCCAAAACGATTGTGGCGCTATGGTCATCAAGAATTCCCTTTGTTATTGATAACCCGAGGCCCGTGCCCTCACCGACCGGTTTGGTAGTGAAGAAGGGTTCAAACAATTTGTCGCGATTTTTTTCAGCAATTCCGCCACCGGAATCGATCACTTTCAAAATCACAAATGGACCCTCTTCGGAAACTTCAACGCGCACCCATTTTTCTGAATTCGCTTTAACAGCATCAATGCCGTTACTGATCAGGTTAACAACAACCTGCTCGATTTCAACCATATCACAATAAATTGCGGCTTCTACTTTAAAATCGCACTGGATCTCGGTGTTGAAGCGCTGGGCTTTGACGCTGATCAAACTGACGGCCTCTCTGACAATTTCACTTAATGAATTTTGTTGGTAGCTGTAGCCATCAGAACTGCGCGAAAATTTTCGCAGACCATTAACGATTTTTGAGATCCGATCAATCGATTTTAACACGGTCTTGATTTTGATATCGAGTTTAGAAGGATCGTTTACAAACCGGGTCATCAATTCAACCGAACCTTGTATGATTGCTAACGGGTTATTGATTTCATGGGCGATTGCCGCCGACATCTCGCCGAGAGACGCCAACTTCGATGCCTGAAGGGTTTTGGCGCGTTCAAACATCAACTGTTCTTCAAGTTTGTATTCTTTGGTGCGGTCCCAGTTAATACCGTACATCGAAACAGGATTCCCCTGTTCATCACGCTTCACGAAGCCGCGGGCACCGATGTAGCGCGGAATCCCCGACTGCGTCTTAATTTTGAAAGTTGTATTGAAATCTTTTTTACCATCAAGCGCCATTTGAAGCTCGTTGATGGCGTTCTCTCTAGAGTCACTTGTCAGAATATCAATCCAGTCCTTTAAATGTCCGGCAAACTGCTTTGGATCAATTTCATATAATTTGTACATGCTCTTGTCCCAGCGCAGCTCTTTGGTCTGCGGAAAAAATTTCCAGACTGCAAGCTGCAAGGTCTCAACAATAAAACTATTTTCGTTTCGGAGCAGCACGCGTTCGGTTATATCCTGAATTGTTCCGATAATCCGATTGATCTCGTTATTTCGGTACTCGACACGGCCGATAACTCGGGTGGAAATTTCATTACCCGTGGCATTAATGAGTATCAGTTCTTCATCCCACTCGGTGCCGTGACTGAGGCTATCGCGGAATTTGGCGCTGAATTTTACACGGCCTGCACCGTCCAGGAAAAACCTGGTCATAAGATTGAGATCCGGCGAAAAATCCCCGGAAACCCCGAAAATTTCATTTGTGATTTTTGACCAACTCAAGCGCTGCCCTGCAACATCGTATTCCCAGCCGCCAAGCCTGGCGATCGCACCGGTATTTTCAAGCTGCTGGGTTCGTTCTTTGACCAGTTGCTTTGAACGAAGTTTCTCGGATTCAATATAAGAAACAAATGCGCCCAGCAGTAATGTCAGCAGTACGGCGATGGTACCGGCCCAGTAAGAATTTGAACTCGCAACAATCAGCTTATCGGGTATCGGTTTTGCCCGCAGCACGTATCTGCCGTTAGCCAATGTAAATTCCCTGAATACTTCGTTTGTATCAGGAAGTTTTGCAAATCCCGAAGACGAAGCCAGCGCCCGACCTGTTTCGACTTCGATGATTGAATAGCTGATCGATCTGAAGTTTTCGCGGTTGAGCGAAATTTCAAAGAAATCCTGCGCTCTGATGGGCGCAGAAACCCAGGCAAAGCTGCGCGCCCGCCTTTCGCTCGGGTCTTTGGGCACCGGCCCGTGAGTATAGACCGGATAAAACAGCAGAAGGCCTACTGCATGTTTTGAATCCTGCACGAGGGTAATACCTTTACTGACCGCAAGCGTGCCGCTATCGGTAGCCTGATCTACGGCAGCCTTACGGTCGGGCTCAGACGCCAGATTAAGTCCGATCGCGGGTAAGTTCGGACCTTCCGGCTCAAGATAAGTTATTATGTAGGCCTCGTCCGCCTGAATTTTCTGATCCGGAAAATCATATGCTTTGAACTGCTTTCCTTTTGGCTTTCGAATGCGTTGAAGAAACTCAGCCGCATTGTTTTTTGCAACCCGAAATACCACGCCCATTCCCAGCAGGCCTGATCCGTTTTCTTTCAGATTCAGCTGCAAAACGAATTCTTTCCATTCGCCTTGTTCGACCGTTTTGCTGGCTGCAAATAATCCGACCCCGCTTCGAAGCGCCACCGCATTGGAATTCATCTGGCTTTGAATTTCCTTGGCCGCATCATTGACGAGTTCTGCAAATGAATCCGCTTTTTTCTTGGTTTCGCTGGTGTAGAATGTGTAAAAAATCAAACTCGAAATCAGCCAGCCTGCCATTAGAGCGATTGCCGGGTTACGCAAAGTACCGGCCGTTTTAAAATCCGAAACGAACAGACTGCAAGTTGAAACACCGATCAACAACAACTGAACATGTACAAGAAACGGCATTGTAATTTCAATATGAAAGCTTCCGAAACCGGATCGTGTCGAAACCAGAGCCATAACCGAAACCAGCACAACAATAAATTTTGAACTTAAATCGTTGAGCATCGCTATGCTCAGCAAAAGGAACGGAAAAAGTAAAAACAGAAAGACAGCACCGCCTGAACTGAAAAAAAGAAAGCCGCAAATGCCCGCCCCCGAAATCAGGGTAATTAAAAATTTGAAATGATCGCGAAATCGAAACTCGGTCTTATTAAAAAAAGCTAGGAGCAGAAACGGAGCTATGATGATACCGCCGAGGTAATTGCCCGCAAACCAAGTTAACCAGTTCTGTTGAAAAACCTGCAACTCAATTATGTTACCGAGATAAAGTGTAAAAACACCCAGCGTTGCCGAAAGGCCCGCGCCGGCAAGGTTGCCGCCAATTAAAGCGAGCGTTGAATTGTACTCACTGACTTTGTTCCGTTTTCCGGCGTCTGTCAGCCGGTTGATAACAATGCAGGCCACAAGAGCTTCGATGACATTGGCCATCCCGATTCCTGCCATAACTAGCGGGGGACCGCCGGTTTGAAGCTGCGAACAAAGCGTGCCAACTGCCATAGCCGGCCAGTAGGAAATACCAAATATTAGCATAGCCGCGATACCCACCCCGGAAGCAGGCCAAATAATTGAAACCTGAGTTTCGGTCGAAAAATACAGGCCAAGGCGCGCGCTGGCGTAATAGGATATTGCAATGAAAAAGAAAGCCGCTGTTTTTTTCTTCGGCGAGTTCAGATTCTGCCTGAAAAGTTCAAAAAACTGGTGGTTGATCACATGGACTTATCGGAATTGCGGAACGCATACTTAATTAAGGTATTACGTACCAAAATGGTATTCTAATTCAGATTGTTTAGACGGAAGTGTCCACCATTGGTGATGTCTTGGTGTTCAATAAAGTCATTCTTCTTGGTTAATCCCAATCCCATTATTGTCAGATCAACGGATTTTTCAAAAATAGGTGTACGATCAACGACCAGATGTTGGGAACTGAGTTTTCCGTCAAAAGGAACTCTCTGAATTTCGCGGGTTACTTCGCTATTGGTAACGACTATTTCCGGCTGGACAATTTCAAAGGTATAGATTCCACCATCAAGTAATTGTGCGTATGGCGTTGAAATTGGCATGGCCTGCAATTTCTGCTTTTCGCCGAAGCTCATGCACACCAAAGTCTCAAGATTCAGAGTCAGAGTCATTTTTGAAGCACTGATAACGTGTAATCTGAATGCACGGCGGCCAAGATCGGCTTTTTCTTCACAACGAATCAGCGACCCACTCTGTACAACAACTGCTGAAATTTCACCTAAAGCCGAACCTCCGGTTAATAATGAAAGTGTAGAAACAAAGATTAGACGTAACATCGAAGACTCCTGATTTTATTTTAGAATTTTCAATTTTATAGAGCAAAAACTTCCTGCGGTAAATGCCAAGTTCGAATAAACCCGAATGACGGGGAATAATTTCAGTACTGTCAGAATTCTGGACAACTTATTGAAGCAGATCGGCCCCACAAAGTCTTTCGGTTTTACTACGACTGAAATTCTATAAACAGACCTGCGAAAAATTTTAAAGCAACTGTTTCAAAATAGGAATTTAGTTTATGGTAAATTCTCATTATTGGGATTGATTTTACCGATATATGAACGTGTTGGAAAAAAACCATCTTATCAAGTCGAAGCTGCAAACTGAAATTGTACAAAAAGGTACCACGGCGGCAATTACATTCTCGGTATTTGCAATTATCTTTTTATTCTTTAATTTTGATATTGAAAGCTCGGTACTGCGTTATTCCTGTCTTCTGATTATTGTGGTTTCGCTCGTCAGACTCGTGATCTCATTGCGCATCAAAAAACTCAAAACCTCGCTTAGCTCAGGAATTTTAATCATCAACACTGCGGTCATCGTAACCACGGTATGCTGGTGCCTGGTTTTTTCGACGTTTTTC
>JANOJH010000813.1:0-2339 GCA_031408135.1 Bdellovibrio sp.
AATATCAGAATGCGCTTCCTGCTTCTTTCGTGCCCAAGAAGATGGGTAACTCAATAAAATAAATCCAATGTGTTAGAATTTATAACTATAACCTAATCGAACCACTTGTGTTTCGTAGTAATCATCGCTTGTGTAACTAAAACCATCGCCTTGAATTTCTTTTTTTATAACCAGGGTATTTAAAACGTCTGTTGCATTTAAAAACAATTCTCCTTTACCTTTTTGCACTGCTTTTTTTATACCAAAATCCAGGGAGTAGCGAGCCGCAATTTTTCCTTGCGGAATAATATCTGGCGCCAGATAAATAGCAGTAATCTGAGCTTCAAAACTCTTTGGCAAATGAAACAGACTATTCCACTTTACATTACCTGAAATTACTTCCTGCTTGGCGGCAGTAAATGTATTTGGAACAGGATATTTGTTTTCAACCGTAAAAGCGTCAATTCGGTTATGATAGGCATTAATATTTAGATTGAACGAATACCAAACTACAACTTCATGATTGAGTACTCCTTCCAACCCGGTATTATAACTTTTATCGGCATTTTGAAAAATAGCATATATCAGATTGCTACTAGCAGCCGTACTCGAAATACGAGTAATGGTTCCATCAGCAAATCGATGATAAGCTGCCAGATAAAAATAACCACGTTCCCAACTGGTTTTATAGCCCAATTCCACCACGTTGGTAAACTGAGGACGAAGTCCGGGGTTTCCTACTTTTACAATTTCAACGTCATCATATTTTGGAAAGATTCGAATATCCACTTCGTTAGGCCTATCAACTCTTCTATTAAAGAACATGGATAATTTATGGTGTTCATTAAACTTATAGGCTACACGCACATTAGGAAAAGGTTGCGTGTACGAATATCCATCACTCTTATAGGTATTATGATCCGGGTTGACTTCGTACTGTAAATCTACATACTCCGCTCTCAGGCCTATTTCAGCTTCCATTTTCCTGCTTTCAAAAACATAGTTACCATACACCGCAGGGATTAACTCCTTGTAGGTGGCCCATCCGCCAGCGTTAATATCAAGTGGCGAATTAATACCTGGAAAAAACTGCATGTTGGTTGGGATGTCTCTCTTACGGAACTTAAAACCTGTTTCGATACGTCCGTATTTTAGTGGCTTTATGTAGTCAATGGTAAAGTCCGAAACGTATTCATCTGAGATGAGTTTGAAAGCATCATTTCCTGTGTACGCTGGCAAAATATTATCAAAAAAATATTTTTCGTCTTCTCTGTGAAAAGTGTAGTTAAAACCAATATTAAGTATGTGCCCAGCCTGTTTAAATTTATGCTGAAAGGCGGCTGTTGCCATAACCGTAGTTTTTAATTCATCTTCTAGAAATTGCCAAAGTCTGATTCGTTCAGATAAATCTTCATTAAAAAAAGGCTCGTCACCTCTATCAATTATCTTTTCACTTCCGAACAGTGCAGAGACTGTTAAAGTGTTATCCTCACCCATATTCCAATCTATCCCAGCCTTTGCGGTGGTAAACCCTGTATTCCTATTTCTCTTTGTTTGCTGATTAATTATTGTCCCGTCTTCGTAGGTGCGCGTTACAAATTCATTTTTATTAAGCGTTTCTGTATAAAGATAATCACCCTGCAAAAACACATTTATTTTATTTTTTCGATAGTTAAGTGACAGCGATGGATTTAATTTCGGTGTTAACCGATACTGTGGCCGGATGGTTGGCAAATTTTCCTTCCTCACCCACAAGGCACCTAGTCCTGTGGTAAGACCGGCTTTTCCGTTAAAGCCCTCTTGCTTATTCTTCTTATAAATAATGTTAATGATCCCTGCGTTGCCGTTGGCATCGAATTTAGCAGACGGGTTATTGATAATTTCTATTTTATCGATAGCCGATGCAGGCAAATTGTCAAGACCTGATTGGTTTCCAAACCCCGTTAAGGCAGTTTGTTTGCCATCAATCAATACAGTTACTCTTTCATTGCCCCGAAGCAGAATTTTACCGTCTTGTACCGTTACCCCGGGTAAGCTTTGCATAGTTTGCAAAACAGAACCTCCGCTTTGACTGATGTTATCTGATACGGTAAATGTTTTCTTATCTAACTTTTCACCAACCGCATCTTGTGTGCCCGAAACAACAACTTCGTTTAACATCTTTGTATCTTCTGTCAACTCAATAGTGGCTATATCTAAAAAATCGGTAAGAGTACCTACATATAAAGACTGCCTGCTTGTGATGTATCCGACAAAAGAAAATTCTAAATAATAATTACCTGGCTTGATAGAGAGTGAAAATCTTCCCTCTTCATTACTTACCGTTCCCGACACAAAAGTACTATCATTCTCTGCCCGCA
>JANOJH010000860.1:0-1419 GCA_031408135.1 Bdellovibrio sp.
AGAACAATACATGAGAAACAGAATTGATCGATGAAATATCACTTTCATTTTTTATAGCCATTACTTTCAACATTATGTCCTAAAAAATTAATCAGTAGATAAATAAGTTAAATCATGGAGGATAAAAAAGAAAATTCAGGAATGGGCAGACGTGACGCACTAAAGAATTTGGGTCTGGGTGCCGCTGCCAGCACGTTAGCAATACTTGCCGATCCAAATGAGGCTGTGGCTCAGGTATATAAAAAAGCAACCAATGGGTTATCTCCATTAAAAATCACTAAAGTAAAAGCAATTTATACCTGCCCCAACGGAATAGAATTGATCGTGGTAAAAGTTGAGACTAGCGAGCCAGGTCTTTATGGATTGGGATGCGCTACATTCAGACAGCGTGCCCATCCCGTAATATCTGCCATCAATGACTATCTCAATGATTTTTGTATAGGAAAAGACCCTGACAACATTGAAGACTTGTGGCAAACTACCTATGTAAGTTCGTATTGGCGAAACGGTCCGGTACTAAACAATGCACTTAGTGGCCTTGATCAGGCACTGTGGGATATAAAAGGTAAGCGTGCAAATATGCCAGTGTATCAGTTACTGGGTGGCAAATGTCGCTTTGCTATTCCGTGCTATTCCCACGCCAGTGGCGAGACTATTGAAAAAGTAGCGGAAGATGCGAAGAAAAAAATAGAGCAAGGCTTTAAATACGTTCGCATACAATTAGGAGGCTATGGCGCCACCCAGGCATTAGGTGGCTATGGCGCCACAAGTTTAGCAAAGCCTGACTTCAAAACAGCAGGGTTTGGTGCTCCCAATGATAACTACATGGATACTTATCGTTACTTAAAAGGCATTCCTGAAATGTTTAAAGAGGTAAGAAAAGTGTGTGGCGATGAAGTTGAACTGCTTCACGATATCCATGAACGGATACAACCAAGTGAGGCCATATCCATGATAAAAAAATTAGAAGAGTACAGACCTTTCTTTATTGAAGATCCTTTCTCGCCAGAGAATATTGGATATTTTAAATTATTGCGGCAACAAACCAGTGTGCCGCTGGCAATGGGTGAATTGTATAATAATCCTCATGAATGGGTTGGGCCAATGTCAGAACGATTGTTCGACTTCATACGCATACACATATCGCAAGTTGGAGGCATTACCCCGGCTATGAAAGTAGCGCGGCTTGGTGAGGCATTTAATATTCGAACTGCCTGGCATGGACCTGGAGATGTTTCGCCTGTAGGCCATGCGGCAAATGCCCACATCGATTTTGCTGTATGGAATTTTGGAATTCAGGAGAGCGTAACCTTCTCACCTGAGTTACAGGAAATTTTCCCTGGAAGCCCTACCATGAAAGACGGGTATATGTATGTCAATGAAGCGCCAGGCTTGGGCGTAACGGTAAATGAAAAATTA
>JANOJH010000884.1:0-2632 GCA_031408135.1 Bdellovibrio sp.
CGTTAAGACGCCGTCTAGAGTTTGCTGCTTGTACGTCGCCTCTATAAATTTTCGGCCATTCGGGAAATAATCTGTAATCCGGCCTTCAAGATTTCCATTTTCCCAATAGCTTTCGGAATCAAGACTGCCATCTTCACGCCATAGCCGTAATAAGCCGTGTTTGCGGCCGGCGGCATAGGTTGCTTCGAATGTTGTGATGCCTTTATTGTTTTTGCAGAGCCATCGGCCTTCTCGGAGATTATTAACCTTTGGTCCGGTGCAGTTTTTTTGTTTGAGTTCATTGGCGTCCACTGGCATTTGCAGCGGTTGAATCGTCGCACAGCCGTTGAAAAAACTAAGTGCGAGAACCAAAAAAATGAAATTTCGAAGGTAATTCATACTTTGTTCATGATAAGTTAGGCCCCGAGGTTCGTCAAACCGGGGAGGTTCGGACTATGGGCCAGCTTGGTGTGACAAGCGTTCTCGCCAAGTGAGTTTTTTTGCGCCACAATATTCAGATGCATGACAAGATTTCTGAATTACTGAAACAGACCTCCAGTATTTTGTTGGATAAAGAAGATGCGGTAAAAATGTCGGCAGTTTGTTTGCTCGCGGGCGGCCATTTGCTGATTGAGGATGTGCCGGGTGTCGGGAAAACGACTTTGGTAAAAACGCTTGGGAAATTGCTCGGGCTAAAGACAAACCGGATTCAATTCACAATTGATCTGTTGCCGGGCGATATTCTCGGTACCCACATTTATGATCCCCGCGATTTTGAATTTCATTTTCATCAGGGGCCCTTATTTGCCGAATTCATTTTGGCCGACGAACTTAACCGCGCAAGTCCTCGCACTCAGAGTGCGTTGTTGCAGGCAATGGAAGAGGGGCAGGTTTCGCTGGATGGAAAAACTTTTAATTTGCCACGGCCGTTTTTTGTAATTGCCACGCAGAACCCGCACCAGAATCTCGGAACATTTCCACTGCCGGAAAATCAACTCGACCGGTTTATGCTGAGTCTGGAATTGAATTATGCTTCAAAGAATTCAGAGATCGAAATTTTCAAAACTCAGGGTTTGAGCGATCGCGTTGGTCAGCTAAAGGCTTTATTCTGCGGCGCAGAGCTGATCGAAATTCAGCAGATGATTGAGCGTATTCATGTTTCAGATAACATCGCCGAGTTTGTTGGTAATTTGCTTGCAAATTCGCGAAAATCCGATTTTCCGGGGCTTCCGGCATCAACCCGCGCAGGAATTGCGCTCGTTCGTGCAGCTAAGGCGTGGGCTTTTATGGATAAGCGGGAGTTTCTGATTCCGGAAGATATTAAAAGCGTTATGGTGCCCGTGCTCGGTCATCGTTTAGGGGGAACTCATGGCTTACGGCAAGGTCGCGAGTGGGCTCGCACGCTTGAAAAGCAAACTGCCGTTCCGCGCTGAACTTTTAAAACTACGGGCAGATAAAACCTATATTTTTCCTACCGGTTTCGGATTTGCATTCGGAATTCTAAGTTTAATTTTGTTGGTTATAGCAATAGGTTACGGAAATAATATTCTTTATTTCTTTGTGTTTCTACTTGTGGCCATGGGATTAAGTACCACTTGGCTGACAAACAAGAATGTTGAAGCGGTCCGGATCAAAAATCTTGAGGTCAAGAGTTGCTTTGCGCATGAAAAAAATATTTTTTTGGCACAGGTTGAAAATTTAACTCCAAAAAAAACAAATCTCTGGGATATCGAATTCATCGGCGAAACCGAGAATCAGGTATTGAGCGAGGTTGAAACGCAGGCTGATGTCAGCATCCAATGGACTCCGGAAGCAAGAGGCTATATTCAGTTTCCCCGGATCAAAATACAAAGCCGTTTTCCGTTTAAGCTTGCTCGCGCGTGGAAATATTACGACGCCGCTAGAAATTTTATGGTCTATCCCGAGCGCAAGGGCGCCCTTGATCTTATGGCCTTGATTGGCCAGCAAGGTAACCGTGACGAAGCTGCCAAACTTGAAAATGAAGGCCTCTTCAGGGATCACCGTGATTTTCAGAATTCTGATTCTCCTGCGCGAATTGATTGGAGGCAGAGTATAAAACATCAAAAACACCTGATTAAGAATTTTGAGAGGTCAGGTGATCGCAAGCTGATCATTGACTGGGACATGACTAAAAACAGTGATGAATTTGAAAATCGGATATCGCAGTTGGCGCTATGGGTAGACGTATGTCACCGGCAAAATGAACTTTACAGCCTGAGAATTAAAAAATATCAAACTGACTTTTTTGCTAGCCCGGGCCATTATCGCTCGTGCATGGAAAAACTGGCATTGCTGGCCAAGACTGACGTTCTATGAAAATTTTATTCTTCAGTAATCTGCCGCTGGCACTCTCTTTGATTTCGGCAATGGCAATTGCGGCCACTGAGGTTCCGATGTGGGCAGTGGTCATCAGTGTATTGCTGATCGTCTGGAGATTTCTATATGAGCGAATCGGTATCCCGAAATTATCCACAAAGATCACCCCGCTCATCGGGTTGATCTTTTTTGCGGTAGTATATGTTAAGCACAGGACGATTTTCGGGCAGGAAGAGTCTACAACAATTTTGATGGGCTTAATGGCCATTGCAATCCTGAACTATGAAAAAGAACGGGATTTATTGTTTCTGGTTTT
>JANOJH010000011.1:0-1191 GCA_031408135.1 Bdellovibrio sp.
GATTCAAAAACTGCAAAAACCGAAGTGACTACCGTTGAAGGTATGCAATTTGACCGTGGTTACCTTTCTCCGTACTTCGTAACTAACGCAGAAAAAATGGAAGCTGTTTTAGAAAACGCTTACATTTTGGTTTATGACAAAAAAATCTCTTCTATGAAAGACATGATCGGCGTTCTTGAAGCAGTTGCTAAACAAGGCCGTCCGCTTTTGATCATCGCTGAAGACGTTGACGGTGAAGCATTAGCAACTCTCGTTGTTAATAAATTGCGCGGCACTTTACACGTATGTGCAGTTAAAGCCCCTGGCTTTGGCGACCGACGTAAAGCTATGCTTGAAGACATCGCGATCCTTACAGGCGCACAGGTTATTTCTGAAGACCTCGGAATGAAACTTGAACAAGCTGATGCAACTCACCTTGGTGTTGCAAAACGTGTCGTTATCGACAAAGACAACACAACCGTGATTGATGGCGCCGGCAAAAAAGCTGCTATCACAGCACGTGTTGCTCAACTAAAATCGCAGGTTGAAGAAACCACTTCAGACTACGACAAAGAAAAACTGAAAGAGCGTTTGGCTAAATTAGCCGGCGGTGTTGCTGTTATTCACGTTGGTGGCGGTTCTGAAGTTGAAATGAAAGAGAAAAAATCCCGCGTTGAAGATGCTTTAAATGCAACTCGCGCAGCGGTTGAAGAAGGTATCGTAGCCGGCGGCGGAACCGCATTGTTACGTGCTTCAATGAAAATTGATAAAACAAAATTCACTGAAGACGAAATGTTCGGCGCAAAAATCATTAAGCGTGCTTGTGAAGAGCCTGTTCGTCAGATCGCAATCAATGCAGGTCTTGATGGCGCTATCGTGGTTGACCGCATTCTTCAGGAAAAGTCTGCTAACTACGGTTTCAACGCTTACACAGACCAATACACTGACCTGTTAAAAGACGGCGTTATTGATCCTGTTAAAGTTGTTCGTTGTGCATTAACAAATGCAGCATCAGTTGCATCATTAATGTTAACAACTGAAACAATGATCGCTGAAGCTCCTAAGAAGGATTCTGGCGGCGCTGGTGGCCAAGGAATGGGTGGCATGGGCGGTATGGGTGGCATGGACGGTATGATGTAGTTCAGCCCCATCGTAATTAATAGTTATTCAAAGAGCCCGGGCTAACCCCCGGGCTTTTTTTTTGGAAAATTT
>JANOJH010000044.1:0-2815 GCA_031408135.1 Bdellovibrio sp.
CCCTCACCAGGTAGCCCGCGCCTACTCAGGAAGACTAAATATTGAATGGGCTGAAGTAGGAGCAGGTATTTTGAACCTGAGCTTGGAGGGGGCGGTACCTCAAAAGGAGATTGATTTTTTAAATGGCCTGATTGTGCGTTACCAGCAAAACGATTTGGAGAGAAAAAATATGGCCGCAACGCGTACGGTGGCTTTTATCAATACACAGTTGATGAACATTTCCGATTCCCTTCTTTTTTTTGAGCGGCAGTTGGAGCGTTTTAAAGACAAAAATGTAACCACTAACCTGGAAGGGGAAGCGCTTCGCTTGTATCAGAAATTAGAAATTCTGGAACTTCAGAAAACGGACTTTAAAGTACGCGAAAGCTATTACCAATATATCAAGGACAATATTTCCAAAGGAACCAACCTGGACCAAATTGTGCTGCCTGAAGCTATCGGCATCTCAGATAATATTCTCGGTAGGTTAATCGGTCTAATGGTAGATTTGCAAATAGAAGCACGGCTGGCACTGCAATCCGACAAAGTCCAAAACCCGGTGGTAGTCGAAAAACAAAAAAAAATCAATGAGATCAAAGGAGATATTATTGAGTCTTTAAAAACATTGAAATCCGGTGACCTGATCAAGATAGAATATTTGGAAAATCAGATCAGGAATGCAGAAGCTAAAATGGCCAAACTGCCCCTGGCGGAGCGCCAACTTGCCACTATTAAAAGGAATTATGGATTGCAGGAGAACTTATATGTGTACTTGATGCAAAAGAAAGCCGAGGCAGATATCTCCAAAGCCTCCAATACGTCAGATATAATTGTCGTCAATCCACCTGGGATTGCCGGTGGTCCCATTTCGCCTAAAAAAGGTCAGAATTACTCAATTGCATTGGCCGTGGGTCTGATTTTTCCATTCGGTTTGTTTGTATTGCTGGAATTGTTCAACTCAAAAGTTCAATCCAGAGAGGACATTGAAAAAATAACAGACATACCTTTTATCGGAGGGATCGGTCACAAAAAAGCCGAAAGTAATTTGGTGGTGGCGCAAAATCCAAAATCAGCTGTTGCTGAGTCGTTCAGGGCGCTGCGTTCCAATCTCAATTATTTTACCGGCAATCAGGACAAAAAAATATTCCTGGTAACAAGTTCGCTAAGCGGAGAGGGCAAAACCTTTACGTCCGTTAATTTGGCTACGGTGCTGGCCTTGTCTGGCAAAAAGACGATCCTCATCGGTGCCGATATGCGCAGGCCACGGATATTTGAGGATTTTCAATTAAATAATGAGAATGGATTAAGTACGTATCTGTCAGAAATGAGCGACTTGAGCACTGCCATACAGCCTACGGCCATTGAAAATCTCTACCTGTTGGCGGGCGGCCCGGTGCCTCCCAATCCCAGTGAGTTATTGCTCAAAGAGAAGGTGGCCTATATGTTTGACGAGTTAAAAAAATCATACGATTATATTATTCTGGACACCCCACCGGTGGCCTTGGTGACGGATGCTTTCGTCTTGTCAAAGTATGCCGACCACACCTTGTTTGTGGTAAGGCAAGACTACACGCCTAAAATCATATTGCGGACCATTCATGATTATTATAAGGATGGCAGGATCAAAAATCTGAGTTTGGTGTTAAACGATATCTTCCGTTCGGGACCCGGCTATGGATATGGCTATGGTGGATATGGGTACAGTTATGGGTACAACTATAATTCTAAAAGGGATAAAAGCTATTATGAAGAGTGATGAAAAAGAGAGTATGAACAAAGATTGGAAACCAAAAATAATTTCAGAGATCGGATGCAACCACATGGGGAAGTTTGAAATTGCTCTGGAGTTAATCAAGCTTTCTAAAGAATGTGGCGCTGATTATGCAAAATTTCAAAAGAGAACACCCAAAGAATTGTTGACACCCGAGCAATATAATGCACCTCACCCTGCTGCTTACAATTCCTACGGAGATACCTACGGTGCGCATCGTGAATTTCTGGAGTTCGATCAGGCGCAACATGCGAAGTTGAAAATGTATGCAGAGTCCATTGGTATTCAATACACCACATCGGTGTGGGATATTACTTCGGCCAAAGAAATTATAGAATTGAATCCTGAATTTATCAAAGTTCCTTCTGCCTGTAACAATCACGAGGGAATGCTTAAGCTTCTTCGCGATGGATATACGGGTGAAGTTCACATCTCCACCGGCATGACCACACGCGATGAAATTGAGACAGTGATTCAGTTTTTTGAAAAGACGAAGCAGGCTAAGAATCGCTTGGTTATTTACAGTTGTACGTCTGGCTATCCAGTGCCCTTTAAGGATATTTGCCTTCTTGAAATCACCAGGCTTCAGGAGAAATATAGTGACCGTGTAAAAGACATCGGATTTTCCGGACATCATCTGGGCATCGGAATAGATATCGCAGCCTATGCCTTGGGTGCTACCTGGATTGAACGACATTTTACAAAAGACAGAACCTGGAAGGGAACGGATCACGCAGCTTCATTGGAGCCTACTGGCCTCGCCAAACTTGTTCGCAACCTTCACCAGACACACGAATCGTTACGTTATAAAATAGAGGAGATACTGCCCATTGAATCGGTGCAACGCGAAAAACTGAAATATAGAAAATCGTAATGGAGGTGTTGGCGGTAATTCCAGCCCGTGGAGGAAGCAAAGGCCTTGTCAAAAAAAATACCCTTCCTTTAGCGGGCCATCCATTGGTGGCATACAGCATTAAGGCTGCGCATGACGCAACGTTGGTAACACGCACAATCGTGAGTACCGATGCCGAATACATTGCGGTGGAAGCGCGCAAGTACGGGCTC
>JANOJH010000046.1:0-8353 GCA_031408135.1 Bdellovibrio sp.
TGTATCGTTAAAAAAACTAAAGATGAATCAGCACTAACGAGGAGACATCATGATTAAGACGATATGCATAGCCAATCAAAAGGGCGGGGTTGGAAAAACAACAACAACGGTTAACCTTTCGGCCGCACTTGCGCTTCAAGGATACAAAATATTGGTTGTTGATATGGACCCGCAGGGAAATGCCTCAAGCGGGCTAGGCATCAAGAAGCACGAAACCCAAGAAGCCAATATTTATCACGTATTAATAGGCGAAAAGACTATCCAAGAAGTCGCAATCAAGAGCCCAACGGCTAATCTTTGGGTTGCCACGGCTAATCCAGACCTCGTTGGCGCAGAAATAGAGCTGGTGGATATGCCACAGCGTGAATATCGCCTTAAAAACGCGTTGGCGGCTGTTCACGCGCTATATGATTACATTATTATTGACTGCCCACCATCGCTCGGCCTGTTAACCCTGAATTCTTTGGCGTCGGCAGGAAGTTTTTTGGTTCCGCTCCAGTGTGAATACTATGCTCTAGAGGGACTAAGCCAGCTTTTGAACACGGCCGGGTTAATCAAAAAATCAATTAACCCACAGCTCCATATTGAGGGAATTTGTTTAACGATGTTCGACAAACGAAACAATCTTGGACACCAGGTTGTCGAAGAAATTCGCGCCCATTTTAAAGACCGAGTCTTCAATTCAATTATTCCAAGAAATGTGAGGCTAAGCGAAGCGCCTAGCCACGGGCTTTCAATATTTGGATACGATGCAAAGTCTATCGGGGCTCTTATGTATATGGAGCTTTCGAAGGAGCTTATAGCCCGAACTGTTGGGGCGCAAAAGAACAGCCAAAACCAAGGCCGCTCTCCTGAGCAAACCCCATAAAAACATTAGATAAATACAAAACAAACAATAAGAACAAAAGAGACAAACTATGGAAATTACGAAAGATAATCAGAACAAAAAAAGACTTGGGCGGGGCTTGGGCTCACTGCTTGGTGGCGCTATATCGGAATCTGAAGACAGCTTCGTCATCAGCAAAGGGGTCGTTCAAAATATAGAAAAAACCGAAACGAGCCAAAATCAAAACACCGAAAACAAAATCTGGAATATTGCGATAGATAAGCTTGTGCCGGGAGTCTATCAGCCAAGAAAAAACTTCGAAAAAGAATCCCTTAATGAGCTCGCCAATTCAATTAAAGAAAACGGAATAATCCAACCGATAACTGTTAGAAAAAGAAAAGAAGGCGGCTATGAAATTCTTGCCGGCGAACGAAGATGGAGAGCGGCTCAGTCGGCCGGCTTGCACGAAGTTCCAGCGATAATCAAAACATATTCTGACCGCGAAGCGCTTCAGGTTGCCCTTATCGAAAATATCCAGAGAGAAGATCTTGATCCAATTGAAGAGGCGGAGAGCTACGCGAGGTTAATCGAAGAGTTTTCGCTCTCACAGAACGAGGCCGCAGAAAAAGTAGGAAAAGAAAGATCTTCCGTTGCCAACGCACTAAGGCTGCTCGGGCTTCCGCTCGAAGTTCGCACGATGCTTTCAAACAAAGAAATTACTACTGGCCACGCCAAAGTAATTCTTGCGGTAACAGATAAAAACAAACAAACAAACTTAGCTAAAAAAGTTGTGTTGGCGGGTTTATCGGTACGAGCGCTGGAAGCTGAAATCAAAGCTAACCACTCAAAGAAAGCTGGCCCCTTGCCAAGCGTGGATGTTCCGGCCACATTAAATATGGACCTAGCTGAAAAACTGGCCGCCGAATTAGCAGACCAGTTGCAGAAAAGCCTCGGCACAAAGGTGGAAATAACGTATAAATCAGGCAAGGGCCGTGTTCAGGTATCATTTTACACGGATGACCAACTAACTGAAATTTACGAGAAACTGAAAAAATAAAAATGGAAAAAGAACTAAATATTTCAACATTAATAGAAGAGAGCAGCTCATTTGAGGGGCGCCTTTCTTTCAGCGGTACGGCTAAAATTTCAGGCCAGTTCAAGGGCGAAATCTACACCAAAGACCACCTTGTTATTACAGAAACGGCACAAGTGCTTGCCGAAATCGAAGCCGGATACGTTACAATCCTGGGAAATCTTGAGGGCAACATTGTTGCCAGCAAAAAAGTAATCATGATGCCACCAGCAACATTTCGAGGCACAGTAACAACACCAAGTTTAAAAATTGAGGAAGGCGTTGTTTTTGAGGGCGCATCCTATGTGCCCAAAGCTTAATCCGCGGGCAAAAATTCTTTAAAATCTTGACGTGTAAAACAATAGAATGCTATCCCAAGGTGTTTTTAAACAAGGGATCAGCATGGCAATTTTGTTACAGCTTGGTGCAAATCAGACTGCTTTTATTCAGTTCATTGTTTTTATTGTTTCAATCTCGTTTTTAACGATCTTTGTGTATGGCCCTTACTTCAAAGCCTTAGACCAAAGACAACAGCAGACAAAGGGAGCAGAACAGGTCGCAACCGAAACTCAGGAAGAGGCAAAAAAACTCGAATCTATATTTAAAGCCAAGGCCCGAGAAATAAACGATAGAATTAAAAATATATTTGACGCGTCAAGAACACAGGCTTCCGGCGCCGCCAGCACAGTTGTGGGCGACGCAAAAAATGCTGCCGCCGACCTGACAGAAAAAGCAAGAAAAGAAATTAACACGCAAAAGGCGGTTGCAGAAAAAGATATCCAAGCAATTTCACAAACGATCGCCACAGAAATTTCTAAAAAAATTACCGGGGCGATATAATGAAAAAGCTACTCTTTTTTTCCGTTTCTATGTTGTCTACGGCGGCCTTCGCAGCAGGCTCGGCCCACGGAGACAACTACGTTCCATTTGCGCAAATTGGATGGCAAGCAGCAAATTTAGGAATTCTTCTTGTGGGGATTTTCTTTTACAAACGCAAATCTATAGTTGAGATTTTTGAAAATCGCCAAAAGGATTATCTCGAGCGGGCTGAAAAAACAAAATCCGCACGGAAGCACGCCGAAGCGGCCCTTGTTGGAATGAAAGCGAAGCTTGCAGAACTCGAAACCGGCGAGAGCAAATCCCTCGAAAACGCAAAAATTCAGGCCGAAGTTCTCAGTCTGAGCCTTCTGAAAGACGCCGAAGCAAGTGCTGAAAAAATTAAAACCGATGCAACTCTCACGATAAGAAACGAGCTTAACAAAGCCAAAGCCGAAATTAACAATGAGATTTTGAATCAAGCGTTAAATTCGGCAAAAAAAAGCCTCAGCAGCGACCAAACAAACTCAAATACACAAGAAGCTTCTTTTGTAAGACAGCTTGAGCAGGTAAAACCATGAGTGCAGACGCGTTAATAAAAAAATACTCTCGTTCTTTGTTTGAGGCGACAGAATCCAGCCGAAACACCGAAATCATCGCAAGCGAAATGCAGGAAATTGCAAAAATTTTCTCTCAAGAGGATGTCAAAACTTTTTTCAAAAGCCCTTTCAACACCGTAGACACCAAAATTATGGTGGCAAAATCAACCCTGGAAGGAAAATGTTCGGCTGAGGCCTTCAACTTTATGATTTTGTTGGTTGAAAACGAAAGAGTCGGTTTATTGGCGCACATCAATCAAAACTACCAGGCGCTTTTAAGATCCAAGGGCGGCGAGACCGAAGGCACTCTTTATGTGGCGGCAGCAACTACAGGGACGTTTAAATCCCAGGTTGAGGCCGGAATTTCTAAATCGCTGAATAAAAAAGTTAAATTAAAAGTAGAAACAGACCCCTCGCTAATTTCCGGCTACAAAGTAACTGTAGGCGGCTGGACGATGGACGACTCGGCTCAATATCATTTAAATAAAATTAAAGAAGACATTTTAAAAAGAGGTATATAGATGGAAGCTCAAATC
Source organism: Bdellovibrio sp. (assembly GCA_031408135.1). GTDB lineage: Bacteria > Bdellovibrionota > Bdellovibrionia > Bdellovibrionales > Bdellovibrionaceae > Pseudobdellovibrio. The sequence goes on from JANOJH010000046.1 coordinate 3,850, forward strand.
AGAGCCGATGAAATCGGCCGCATTCTCAAAGAACAAATTTCTAAATATAATAAAAATGTTGAAGTTGCAGAAACAGGAAGCGTGCTTTCGGTAGGAGACGGCGTTGCCAGGGTTTACGGTTTAGAAAACGTAATGGCCGGCGAAATGGTTGAGTTCCCGAATGGAATTCAGGGAATGGCCCTGAACCTTGAAACCGCTCAGGTTGGTATCGTAATTTTCGGCGAAGATCGTGCGATTAAAGAAGGCGATATCGTTAAGCGGACTAAAAAAATTGTATCGGTACCCGTTGGCGAGGCTCTTTTGGGCCGCGTTGTTAATGCGCTAGGCGCGCCGATTGATGGGAAAGGTCCGATTACAACTCCGCACTCTCGTCCGGTTGAATTGAAGGCGCCGGGGATTGTTTACCGCAAAGGCGTTCACGAGCCACTTCAAACAGGCTTAAAGGCAATTGATGCGTTAGTTCCAATTGGTCGCGGACAGCGAGAGCTGATCATCGGCGATCGTCAAACCGGAAAGACTGCGATTGCTATCGATACAATCATTAATCAAAAAGGCCAGAACGTTTACTGTTTCTATGTAGCCATCGGACAGAAGCAATCAACGGTTTCCGTGGTCGTGCAAAAGCTTCGCGATGCTGGCGCTCTTGAGTACACAACAATTATATCAACTAGCGCTGCAGACCCGGCCCCAATGCAGTTCTTGGCAGCTTACTCGGGCACAGCAATGGCTGAATACTTCCGCGACAGCGGCAAGCACGCGCTCATTATTTACGATGACTTAACGAAACAAGCCCAAGCTTACCGTCAGATGTCGCTCTTATTAAGACGACCCCCTGGCCGAGAAGCTTACCCGGGCGACGTTTTCTACATTCACAGCCGTCTCTTAGAAAGAGCCGCAAAAGTATCTGACGATAAGGGCGCAGGATCATTGACCGCGCTTCCTATTATCGAAACGCAAGCGGGCGACATTTCTGCCTATATCCCAACAAACGTAATTTCTATTACAGACGGACAAATCTTTCTCGAAGCAGATCTGTTTTACAAAGGTGTTCGCCCGGCAATTTCAATCGGCAAATCTGTTTCTCGAGTTGGTGGCGCCGCACAGATTAAGGCGATGAAGCAAGTGGCTGGCCCAATTAAGCTTGAGTTGGCTCAGTTCAGAGCGCTTGAAGCTTTTGCGGCCTTCGCATCTGACCTTGATAAAGCTTCTCAGCAACAGCTTTCACGTGGTCGAAAATTAGTTGAGCTTTTAAAGCAAGGCCAATATCAACCGGTAAAGGTTGAAGAGCAGGTTGCCGCAATTTTTGCTGCCACCAACGGATATCTTGATCAATTGCCGGATACAGATATTAAGAGATACGAAAAAGAATACATTCAGTTCTTAAAGCAAAAGTACGGCCAGATCTTAAAGACAATCGAGGAGAAGAAACAAATCTCTGACGACATTAAAAAAGATTTAGTTACGGCGACAACAGAGTTCGGCGTAGTTTTCAGGGTTACGGGCGCAACCAATTAATTTTTGAAATAAGGTTTTAGATGGCAAATCTTAAGGACATACGCTTACGAATAGACTCAACGAAGAACACGCAGCAAATCACGAAAGCGATGAAGCTGGTTTCTGCGGCGAAGCTTCGCCGGGCCCAGCAGAACATTACCAACATGCGTCCTTACGCGCTTGCGCTTAAGGGTGTTATTGCAAACATCGCCGCAACTCAAAAAGTTACGCACCCACTAATGACGAAAAAGGAAAACACTAAAAATGTTTTACTCGTCGTACTGACTTCGGATCGGGGCCTCTGTGGCGGCTTTAACAGCGGCATCAATAAATTTGCCGACAAATACATTTTAGAAAATAAAAATAAATATGAAAAAATTGATTTTATTTTCATTGGTAGACGAGGCGCAGATTTTTTTTCTCGAAAGAGAATTAAGGGTCTCGAGAACATCACGAAATTAGAAAAAGACATTTCTTTCGAGCTGGCCCATAGCGTGGCTGAAAAACTGATCTCGCGATATTTAAACGGGAGCTTTGACGAAATCAGACTGATCTATAACGAATTTAAGTCGGCAATTTCGCAAAAAGTAGTTTGTGAAACGCTGTTGCCAATCGAAGTTGAAAAGACTTCGCTCGAGGGCGCGAACTTTTCTCCGGATATGATTTTTGACCCGGCGCCAGAGCTGATCATTGAAGATTTGCTGATGAAAAGCTTTAATCTTCAGGTTTACAGGGCGATGTCGGAATCCGTTGCCTCTGAGCACGGCGCTCGAATGACAGCGATGGAAAACGCATCTAACAATGCAAGAGATATGATCAGTAAGTTAACGTTAAATTATAACAAAGCAAGACAAGAGAAGATTACAACCGAGTTGATTGAAATTGTCAGCGGCGCAGAATCTTTAAAAGGTTAATTAATTTTTTATTATAAAGGTGGATAAAATGGCGAACGGAAAAATTACACAAGTTTTGGGACCAGTTGTAGACGTTGAATTCAGCGGGGCGCTTCCTGCAATTAATACCGCATTAAGGGCGACCAACAAGACAATTTCAGATAAAGAATTTAACCTGGTTTTAGAAGTTGCTCAGCATTTGGGTGACTCTGTAGTCAGAACAATTTCGATGGATTCTACAGAAGGCCTTGTGCGCGGCACAGAAGTTAAAGATACCGGCAATATGATTATGGCGCCCGTGGGCCGTGAAGTTTTAGGTCGAATTATTAACGTTATCGGCGAGCCAATCGATGAAATGGGCGAAATAAAAGCCAAAGAACACTGGCCCATTCACCGCGCTTCTCCGAAATTTGAAGATTTGGCAACATCACAGGAAATGCTGATGACCGGAATTAAAGTCGTGGATCTTTTGGCGCCATATTCAAAGGGCGGAAAAATCGGTCTGTTCGGCGGCGCGGGCGTGGGTAAAACAGTTTTGATTCAGGAGCTAATTCGTAATATCGCAACAGAGCACGGTGGTTTCTCGGTATTTGCCGGAGTCGGCGAAAGAACACGTGAAGGCAACGACTTGTGGCACGAGATGAAAGATTCGGGCGTTATTGCAAAAACAGCGCTTGTATTCGGTCAGATGAATGAGCCGCCAGGAGCGCGTGCGCGCGCTGCTTTGACAGGCTTAACTATTGCGGAATACTTCCGTGACATTGAAAAACAAGACGTTTTGTTTTTCGTAGATAATATTTTCCGATTTACCCAGGCCGGCGCGGAAGTTTCTGCACTGCTTGGCCGTATTCCATCTGCCGTTGGTTATCAGCCGACGCTAGCAACGGAGATGGGCATTATGCAAGAGCGAATCACATCAACAAAGTCAGGATCGATTACATCTGTTCAAGCTGTTTATGTTCCTGCCGATGACTATACTGATCCGGCGCCCGCAACGACATTTACTCACTTAGACGCAACAACAAACTTAGACCGTGATATTGCAGCCATGGGGATTTTCCCGGCAGTTCACCCGCTAACATCAACTTCACGGATTTTGGATCCTCAGGTTGTTGGCGACGAACATTATAATACAGCCCGCGGAGTTCAGGTTATTTTACAGCGCTACAAAGAACTTCAGGACATCATTGCGATTCTTGGTATGGATGAGTTATCTGAAGACGATAAGTTAGTTGTACAGCGTTCGCGAAAAATTCAGCGATTCTTGTCTCAACCGTTCTTTGTTGCTGAACAGTTCACCGGCTTAACCGGCAAGTATGTTGACATCAAAGACACCATTAAAGGTTTCAAAGAAATCCTTGAGGGAAAACATGATGCGTTGCCAGAACAGGCCTTCTATCTTGTTGGAACGATTGAAGATGCAATAGAAAAAGCTAAAAAGCTTCAGGCATAAAATGTTTAAACTGAATGTTTTAACACCCGAAAGAAAAGCTGTATTTGATCAGGAAATTACAGAAGTTACCGTACCGGCGTATTCTGGCGAAATGACGGTTTTGCCCGGGCACGCACCACTAATTACTACTCTTGGCACGGGCATTCTTAAGTATAAACTTAAAGGCGTAGAAAAAACTTTTAAAGCGGTTATTAGCCGGGGTTACTGTGAAGTGGCTCCTGACGCGGTAAATGTGCTAGCAGAGTTTATGCAGACGCCCGAAGAGGTTGTGGTTGAAAACTCTGAAAGAAATCTAGTGGCCGCCGAAAAGAAATTAGCAGCAGAGGTTTTAAATGACGCAGACTTTGAGGCCACGGTTAACGAAACAAAAAAAGCCCGTGCGGCAATTAGTCTGGTAAAACACTAAATATTAGTTCTAGCATTACACGAATTGCGTGAGTGAAAAAAGCATGTGCCTTATGAAGCGGTAACACACTTCAATCAACCTGACTACCGGTCACAAGGGCTTTCCCCGGACGAATAACAGATCAATGAGAAGCCTTTTATAATAAGGCTGCAAAACAACTATAAACCAGACCAAAGCTAAGTGTAATCCGGCCAAAAAATAAGTATTATTTAAGAATGTCCAAAGGGTTCATACTAGCTGCAGTCGCGATACTTTTTA
>JANOJH010000052.1:0-1261 GCA_031408135.1 Bdellovibrio sp.
GAAACGACAGAATAGAAGTACCAATGCCATTGCGGAATCCTTCAACTCAAAAATAAAAGGCTTTAGAGCAAATCTTAGAGGCGTTACTGATGTGAAATTCTTCCTGTTCAGGCTTGAAAAATTATTCGCTTAATAGCTGTAGCTCCCCAGAAAATGAATGTGATCCGAATTACGGAACTAGACTAAAACATGAAAACCGTCATAAATGACGGTTTTCATGTTTTATCTTTATTCAAGGGCATCTCTAAAAACTCCTTTTGACCTTCTCCTTTTGGAGAAGGATTGAGGATGAGGTGGTCAAAGGCAAGGTTTTTAGAGATGCCCTTAAAGTAATAAGCTTATAATTTAGTAAGGGTCAATCTTACTCTCCTGGTCCACGTACAGTACCCATTTCTTCGGCCATATTCATCGGCATCATCATCGAGACCTATTGTGAGTACATTCCCAACAGCAGCACCTTGCGCTACAATATAGGAACCTCTGTTAACTGTGGTTGCTTGTGGAGTGCCCGCTGGCATAACAGTTCCCGCTGGAACAGTGAAGCTTCCACCAGCAGGGAAAGTCCAATATAATTCCCGCTCTGAAGAGCAATCCACTGTTGAATTTTGCAGTGGAATGAAAACCGTACCGTTCTCCAGGTTAATCCTCAATGCTACACTTTGACCCCTGTAAGAAACAGTAAACTGGCGCTCCGTAGAAAGACCACCAGTAGGAATAGTCAAATTAACCGTCTGATTTGGAAACAAAACCTGATTAAGATAGGCCGGAAACTGGGGAGTAGCATGCAAAGCAGCAGAATGAAGCGCAGACCAAATAGAACTTTGGGTAAGGCTAAAGGCCCCCAGCCACGTATTTGCAGTCAAGGCTCTTACAGTTAATGTGTACACAAAAGAAGCACTGTAGAATTGACCACCAGTAATATTGGGAGTTGAGTTGGTACTGGTAAATTCCCTTCCGTCAGTCAACACCATCACTCCCCTATAAATCACCTGATCTGCTACGGCAAATGAACCTGGAAAGCTAGTGGCAGTTGCCAAGGCGGTGAGTGTTTCCGTAGCTGTAACCCTTATTTTCGCTCTTTTATACTCCGAAAATGTAGGCTCGCTCACAGCGGTGAATTCTGAAGCCGGTATTGTTTTTACCGGAACTTCACTTGTTAAAACAGTACCTCTGCGATGTTGAACAAAGATTCGGAACTCCTGAATATTGTTACCACCATTGCCATCAACTGCTTCAAAAACACCATCTAATCCACTATTTG
>JANOJH010000109.1:0-4216 GCA_031408135.1 Bdellovibrio sp.
TGCAAGTGCAGGTAATCCGTTGCTGGTGCAAGAGATGTATGATTACCAAATGGCAACCAAAGGATTATTGCTGAACTCCACCAATAAAATTAAGAAAGCAATTTTCGCAAGTGGCAACAATGAGTTAATCAAAGACTATGTGGCGTGGTTGGATAAGAAAGAAACACTTGCTCGTTACTATTCGCTTGCCAAGGAGGATTTGAAAGAACAAAAAATTGATTTACCAGCACTTGAAAAAGAGGCGAATGATATGGAGCGTTCGTTGTCTCAGCGTTCTGGTGATTTTTCGCAGGGATATTCAACAGAGAAGATCAGTTACAAACAAGTGTCATCTGTGCTTGCGGATAACGAAGCACTTGTTGAGTTCATCCGTATTCGTTCTTATGACAAAGAATTCACGACTGATTCTAAGTATGCGGCCTTAGTATTGACAAAGGGAAATGATCCGAAATTAATTGTTCTTGATAACGGCAATCAACTGGAAACCCGCTATGCAAAATTTTATCGCAATGCCGTGCAACAAAAAATGGCTGATCAATATTCTTACGATCAGTTTTGGGCGCGTATCGAACCTGCGTTGACGGGTAAGAAAGTGATTTATATTTCCCCGGATGGAGTTTATAACCAAATCAATCTGAACACACTGAAGAAAACAGATGGTGATTATCTTCTTAATCGATACGACTTATTTATCATCGGAAATTCAAAAGATTTGATCGCACTGAAAAATCAAAAGACTGTTGCGCCTAAGAAGAACGCTTTCTTGCTTGGCTTCCCTGATTACGGTGGAGATGCTGTGGCTGCTTTGCCTGGCACAAAAATCGAAATTGACAACATCGGAAAAATTTTGAAAACGGGAGGTTATCAAGTAACTCCCTACACTCAAAAGACGGCAACAGAAGGAATCTTAAAATCAGTAAAGGGTCCTGCCATTGTGCACATTGCTACACATGGTTATTTCCAACAGGATGTCGAAGCATCCTCAGTAGGCGTTCACGAAGAGAACGCAAAGAATAATCCGCTGTTGCGCTCAGGAATTTTATTAGCAGGCGCGTCACCTACTATCAAAGGAGAAGTGATACCAAATCTGGAGAGTAACGATAACGGCATACTCACTGCCTATGAAGCGATGAACTTAAACTGAGAAGGAACAGATTTGATTGTTCTCAGTGCCTGTGAAACTGGACTTGGAGATGTGCGCGCAGGTGAAGGTGTGTATGGTTTGCAAAGGTCTTTCATCGTAGCTGGTGCAAAAGCATTGGTCATGAGTTTGTGGAAAGTAGACGATGCCGCAACACAAGCTTTGATGACAAACTTTTATACCAACCTTGCTAAAGGTGGAAGTAAAGCAAAGGCATTTAAGCAAGCACAGCTTCAATTGATGACCAAATACAAAGAACCTTATTATTGGGGTGCTTTTGTTATGATGGGGCAATGAAAATAAATAGGCAATTGACAATAGGCAGTTGACAAGATGTTTAAGTAAAGATGTAACGTTTTTTTGCAGGATGATTTGCATTCAAGCAATATTGATGTGAGTCGGTTAGCAACTTTGACCAAAGCGCAACTTTTATATGAAACAAGACCAAAGCGATGTCTTTATTATTTTTATCTAAAGGCGTTAAGACCTTTTCTATCTCTTTCCCAACAAATCAATCATGTGCGTGTACTTGATGGTGAAGCTGCGGTTGTTAGGTAATCCCTCCGTATAGATGTCGTTATACACCACAAATAATCCCGTGTTGGCTTGCTCCAATAAGCTGAATCGTAAATTGAATGACCATAAATCACTGGTGCTATTGTACTGAGCAAATCCCTGAAAATTCAACCGAGGAGTAAAGGAATAACTGAGTCTGGCCCCAAGCAGTGTAGAGACAACACTTCCGTTGGGTAGTCGCAAATCGTTAATAGCAAGGTTATATTCTGAATTGAACTTGTCACCGATGCGGAAACCTAGTGTACCAGAGTTTAAGTATCGCGTTCCACCAAATGATCCACCAAGAATAGACCGGGTATTCACATAAAACATTTTACTGGGATTGGTCATAAAAACGATTTGTGCTTCCTCGTGGTTGTAGGTGCCAGGGTCAACGGCTATACCAGAGATTTTAAATGGTTTAACAACTCCTTCAGTTGTGAAATTTATACCAGTGTGAATTTCCAATCCACCAACCCATACCCAGTGATTGTCGACATGAAGGAAACTGGTCTCAAGGAAATTAGAATAATTCCAGTAGCTCCGGTAACTCACATGAGGCCTTAATTCCAATAAACCATACCGCCCATTCATTCTTACCTGTTTAAAAATCAAGGCTTCAGGTTTTCGGAAACCAGAACGAAACAGATAGCCTACTTCCGGATTAAACCCTTCACCTACTTCTGTGTAAGCAAGCGTGGCCCGCACTCCGCTCCACTCATAGTTGGCGGCCAGCTTGAACGATTGATTATTGAGACTGTCATCAGGTGATTGTGTCTTCGCGTAATATCCCGAAATGGTTGCTTTTTTTCCGATTCCCCATTTCCCATCCATTGCATAAGCACGATTGTAGTCATTGCCTGATTCCATGCCATTTCGATTCACAAAAATTCCTCCAAGTGAGGAACGCTGTCCAATCTGTTGATTGATTCGTGCCACGTTGAAATTATTTTTTTCGACACCGAGCTTTTCCACATTGTCGGTGAACATGCTGAGAAAGCCGATGTTGGTATTGTTTACTTTTCCTGACAAGCGGGCACCACCTATGATCGGAACAATTTCTCCGTTAGGGCCAATGCCAATTCTACGACTGAAGAACAAGTCAACTTCCCCGGGGCTACCTACTGAGAACTGTCCGGCATTTTCTAAGAAGAACGGACGCTTCTCCGGAAAAAATAAATTGAAACGATCGAGATTTATTTGTTGCTGATCAACTTCCACCTGAGCAAAGTCAGTATTGTAGGTTAGATCTAATGTAACGGCCGATGTGATACTATACTTAATGTCGGCTCCAAAGGCTGGCTTATAGATTGTTTCTGCTGGTGTTGCTAGAAAATCTTTGCTTGCCTTCCCAAGTACATACGGAATGAATTTCAGATTTCCAGGACTTTGAAGGTTCAAGCCGGTGAGTGAGCCTTCCAGGGATAACCGCTTCAGATCAAATTGAATAGGCAGTGCTGCCCAATAGGCGATCTCGTTTGTTTTGCGAATGTTGCGTTGGAAATTTATACCCCATACCTGGTTCTGGCCGGATGCAAATCGCAAGGTGCGCAGGGGTATTGCAAATTCAGCACTCCATCCGAAATCACCAACGAGAGATTTTACTGTGAAAGCTGCATCCCAATTCAAATTGAATCCACCGATGGTTCCCTGCTGTTGACGGTTCTGAGAAATATTTCCCTGGCCTTCGTTGTCGACTTGACCATCATATTCAATTCCAATAGGGTTGGTTCCAAAGATGAATCCATTTTGCCTGTCGTGGAACGTGTCCAGTATAAAAAGAAAACTATCGGTATTGTCCAGCGTTGCATCTCTGCGTGCATCCGAGACAACAAGCCTTGACGGATCACTATCATAACAGACAACAGAAAGATAAAATGTAGTGGCCGTGTACCCAATCCGTACTTCTGTTTTTTCTGTGGCCGGAAATCCCGCATTGGGTTTCGTTTGAATTAACTTATCAATGGGTATGAGTTTTTCCCATACTTCATCCCCAATCACTTTACCATCCATGGTAGGTTGTTGAGACAAGCTGATGGCCGTGGCTGTAGGTCGCTCTTTCACATCAGGCATATTGATAACCACTTGTGAAATGGCCAGATGATGTATTGCCGTGAGGAAAATCAGGAGGATAAGTAAGCGCATAAAGAAATGTCTGCAATCGTAATACAATACGAGTTTGGCATCAAGATAAGAATTCACTTTAAAGAAAAAAGGGAGATACTATACAGACGGTGTTATAAGCATGGCGTCTTTCGAAGAGTGACTCGGGCAACGGTTCACTTACATTATTGATACGATAAGCTGGGATGAATCGGCTGTATGGAAATACAATGTTCAGAATTTGGAATCTCTCATAGTACCGAAGATTAGAAAACTACAACTTCACTGTAGCCGGCAAATACTTGGCAATCAAATCTTCATAATAAGGTTTTAATTCGTCCACTTTGGGTGGAACAGGACTCTTAGAATATAAGTCATACGGATTGAATTTTTTTACCCACTCAAACATTTCGCGAT
>JANOJH010000127.1:0-1180 GCA_031408135.1 Bdellovibrio sp.
GCACGTCGCCGGCCGACGGCCACGCACAGATGGAAACGCTTTCAGTAGTCGTTTTTCGAAAATGCTTGCCGCCAACTTCGGTATTGGAGCTACTTTAATATTGTAAAAGAGGGGAGCTACTTTTTGAAATTTCGCCACAAATACCCTTTTAAATTCAAGGGCGCTGCTCAGAACAGAATTTTCTCCTATTCATTCATTCATCTTAAGAAAGTCAATGACCTCCTTTCGGGCATTGTGGGGGGCATCGTCATCGTAGGCTGCTGTTGAGATGGATTTGAACAATTCGGCAACAGTAGAAGAGGAAAAGCCTAACCGCTTTGCGTAGATGGTGGCAATTTCAAGTTCTGCGTCTTCCACAACTTTGTCTAGCTGAATCATGTAAACAAGGTGATAGATAGCCTCTAATTTTTCCAATTTATCCTGAGGCATTGAGAATTGAATATTTTCAAGTTCAAGGCCAGGTTTGCTGATATCATCTGGATTAAGTCCCAATTGAAAGCCCCACTTAAGAAAGCAGATAACAAAGCGACTTTCGATTTTATCATTTGCCATGAACAAGGCAAGTATATTGAAATAACTTCTTTTAACTGAATCCAGCGTATCCTTGCCTATCGATTCTTTCATAGGTGTAAAGTTCTACAATTTAATGGATTGTCAAATGACTGACTAAATAGGCCTGGACAATCCACTAATATTGATAAAAATCCTTAAAAATGAGATACGGAGTGATGATTTTATTGGGCTTCCTGCTGAATGCCTGTATTGGAATAGATTACCTGGATGATCCCATCGTAGGGGAATCCATTAAAATTTCACCAGATCCGATAGCTGTAATGATGGGTAAATCTGTTCAATCTTCTTTTCTATTTAATGATCAATATGGGATTAAAAGAGATGTTAAGCCTGTTTGGTCTACTTCTTCTCCCACTATTGCTATTGTGGATAGTAATGGTTTAGTAACTGGCAACAAACCGGGTCAGGCTTTCCTTGTTGTTTCCTACAGCACGGTTAAAGATACTGCCTTGGTTACAGTTGTGGGAGATGCAAATGCCGTTGCCAAAGTAGAAATAGCAGAGGCATCAAATGTTCTAACCATAGGCCAAAGTGTAACGTTGACGGCTACCGTAAAAAACGTTAACGATCAAATCATTTCAGGAAAAACAATTAGCTGGCAATCGAG
>JANOJH010000558.1:0-6062 GCA_031408135.1 Bdellovibrio sp.
GCCCTTTTCTTTAATGGAGTGAGTGCCGGAAGTGGTGGTGGGCGTTCTCCATTTACTTTGGCAGATTTTTTAAAAAGAAATCCTTCACATTACCGCCCATTATCTTTTCTATTTCGATCCGGTTAAAATTTTCTTTCTCTAAGGCCACAACAATAAGCGGTAAACCTGTTACATCAAAGTGCATTTCAAAAGCGCCATCCCAATCTGAGCCCAGCGCTACTTTATCAACTCCAATTTTATCGGCCACATAGCGAATGCTCTTTGCCGTAGCTGCGGCATCTTTTCCGCATACTGCTGTCTCCCACAAGCCAATTCCTACCAATCCGTTTCGCTTTCCTATTTCTATCAAATGTTCGTCCGAGAGGTTGCGTTGGTTGTTGCACACTCCTTTAATACCGGTATGCGAAACCAGCACCGGCCCATGGTGCAAAGAAAATACATCCTTGATCGTTTGTTGAGAGGCATGTGCCAAGTCAATCATAATATGTAGGCTATCCATTTTTTTAATCAGCAATTTTCCGATTCCGGTCAATCCGCCTTTGTTCATGCCATGAGCCGAGCCTGCCCATTCATTATCATAGAAATGCGAGAGGCCTATGTAGCGCACCCCTGCCTTATAAAATTCATCGAGGTTAGTCAAGTCTCCTTCTAAGGGTTGCGCTCCCTCCAAGCCTAACATGCCAGCGGTGAGTATGTGATTTGTTTTACGATCTTCTATAAATTGTTGCAACTCTCTTTGGGTACTAATTACCCTAAACTGACCATCCGAACGCTTGGCAAATCCATGCAACATTTCGCATTGGTTCAATGCCCTCTTTCTTATGCTGAACCAATTGGACGGTGGCCGTAGCTGAGCAAAACTAAGCCAGGCAATCTGATCGCTGTTGCCATCATTCTTTTCAATGTTAATACCAAAGGGAACTTTACTTACAATAGTAAAAACCTGAAAGGCCATATTAGCCTGTTGCATACGCGGGACATCTACATGGCCATAGTCTATTTGTTTTAGCAGATCCCTGCCCCACAAAAGTTCATCGCAATGCAGGTCGGCTATAAATGGTATGGAATCGCTCCACTCATTTTTTGAATGTGGCCCTGCTATGCTTACTTTATTTTTAGATTGGTCTAAGTATGTTGGCGCAAAAAGGAAAAAGCTGATGGCGGCTATTCCTACTACTGACAAAATAATGATTAGTGTCTTTTTCATGGTCAACGGATTTTTGATAATATAGTCAAGTTACCAATTCATCCGCTGCAAATTTACTGGATAATCACAACAAATTTGCAGTTCAGTATAGTCGTTCATCCAATTGAAATTTTGGGGGTTATAATACGATGCTGTCTCAGGATAATCTTTGTGCAACACGCATTATGAAACACCAAAAAAGATTAGCTGGCGCTTTGCAGCTAAGAGCCAGCTTTACATTTAATGAAAAAGAAACTACAATTCCGTGTTCACCTCTACATGCCGAGTGTGCGCCAGTTTTGTTTCGCTCAGCGCCTTGTAGCCCCCCGTAATGTTGATCACGTTTTCAAAGCCACGCGATTTTAAAATGGAGGTGGCAATGAGCGAACGGTAGCCGCCAGCGCAATGGAGGTAATAGGTTTTGCGCTTGTCGAGCATGCTCATGTTGCGGTTGATAAAATCCAGTGGAAAGTTATCGGCTCCCACAAGGTGTTCTGATTTGTATTCGCTTTCCCTGCGCACATCAAGTAGATTGATGTTAATGTGCGTTTCGAAAAGTTCCGCAAACTTTTTCGGTGAAATTTCGCTGATCGTGTCCACTTCATTTCCTGCTGCCTTCCATGCCTCAATGCCGCCTTTCAGGTAACCAAGTGGATTATCATAGCCAACACGGGCCAGCCGCGTAACCACTTCTTCCTCCTTGCCTTCATCGGCCACTATAAGAATAGGTTGCATTAAATCAGGAACAAGTGCACCTACCCAGGGCGCAAAGGTATCGTCAATGCCGATGTAGATAGAGCCTGGGATAAACCCCTTCGGATATTGTTCTTTCGTGCGCGTATCTATCACCAAGGCCTCCGTACTTTCCCACACGGTTTGAAACTCGCGAATGGTTAGAGGCTTCAAGCCATGAGCAAGCACCTCGTCAACAGGGGTGTAGCCTTTCACGTTCATCAATACATTGCCCAGAAAATATTGAGGGGGTTCTACCAGTCCATCCAGCAATTCTTTTACAAATTCATCCTTAGTCATATTGGCACGTAGGGCATAGTTAAATTTCTTTTGCTTGCCAATAGTCGAAACGGTGTCTTTATCCATTTTCTTTCCACAGGCACTGCCTGCACCGTGCCCGGGATACACAATCACTTCATCTGGCAAGGTCATGATTTTATTGCGCAGCGAATCAAATAGATACCCCGCCAATAGTTCAGGCGTGATTTCCGCTTTCAGTTTTTGCACGAGGTCAGGCCGCCCTACATCTCCGATAAATAATGTGTCACCGGTAAAGACGGCATGTTCCTTCCCATCCTCGTCAATGAGCAAAAAGCTGCTCGACTCCATGGTGTGACCGGGCGTATGCAACACTTTTATTTTTATGTTCCCGACTTTTAGTTCTTCGCCATCTTTTGCGATGTAGGCTTCGTAGGCGGGCTGTGCTGTGGGTCCGAATACAATTTGTGCTCCTGTTTTCTTTGCCAGGTCGATATGACCCGATACAAAATCGGCATGGAAATGTGTTTCGAGTACGTACTTAATTTTAGCCTTGTCGGCAATTGCCCTTTCGATGTACGGTTTGGATTCGCGCAGCGGATCAATGATCACCGCCTCTCCGTTGCTTTCAATGTAGTAGGCTGCTTCTGCCAAACACCCGGTATAAATTTGTTCGATTTTCATAATTGTATTTTTTTTGGTTGTTATTAATAGAGATAAAGCGAGTAAGTATCGAAGACACTCTTATGGACAATCTTGGTTCACAGCTACTTTGCATATTGGGTTTCTTTGGAATTTGTGAATCAAAGATCATATAGCGTAAGGCTTATGTATGTGACTGTGGTTACACAAAACGTATGATTTTTGTCAGGTTTTTAAACTGTACCTTTATAGAAAACCATCTTGTTATGATTGAAGTCGATTTGCTTCGAAGAGGTTTCCCTTTGTTGGATCAGGATTTGTTGCAGGAATTTGCCAGAAATGCTATACTGAAGGAAATACCACAAGGAGTTGAAATCATGAAAGAAGGGCAGCATGTGAAAATGATCCCTCTTGTTGTCAAAGGTCTTGTGAAAGTATACAGCCGGTATGAAGACAGGGAACTCTTATTATACTATATCCGCCCTAGTGAAAGCTGCATCATGTCATTTATTGCAGGATTGAAAGATCAGCCGAGTAAAATATTTGCCGTTACAGAAGAAGAAACTACACTCGCTCAGCTTCCGTCACAACACCTTGAAAAATGGGTGCGTGACTTTCCCCGCTTCAATCTCATGTTTTATGATTTGTACAACCTACGGTATGCCGACATGCTGGAAACCATTCACCACTTGGTATTTGAAAAACTGGATCAACGAATATTGGAGTATCTGAAAATGAAAACGGCCGTTACGAATGTACAAGCCCTTGATGTGCGGCACCGCGAAATAGCCAAAGAGCTAGGCACTTCGCGCGAAGTAATCACGCGCGTACTCCGTAAACTAGAAAAAGAAAATAAGATCAGCCAGCAGGGTGGTAAAATCAGGGTTTTGTAACAAATCACGGAGGTGGTAACAAATGTCACCGTTTTGCATTTTCAGTCCGCATTACATTTGACGTGTCAACCCGAAATACGGGAAACGATTTGTTAAACCCTTAAAAATATATTTATGAAAAAGAACATGGGAAGCGGGGACAGAGTGATCCGCATTTTATTGGCAGCAGTATTCGCTGTATTGTATTTCACCGGAACCGTTAGCGGTACGTTAGGTTATGTGCTGTTGGGCCTGGGTGGAGTTTTTGTACTCACTAGTCTTGTCAGCTTCTGCCCGCTGTATGCACTTGTAGGTTTGAATAGCTGTCCGGTCAAAAAAACATAACCTTTAGCAGTACAATGAATCAAAAAGCCATTCGTAATTTTCTGAATGGCTTTTTGATTTAAGGTCTATCTGTTTGTGACAAGTATCACAAAGAAGTTCCTAACTATGATAGACCTTTGCTAAAAAAGTAATCATGTATAAAATAGCTAAATACATTGTACCTACATTATTGATAGGCTTGTTGGTAGTCTTCATCGCTAGCTTCACCTCTTCCAAATCTGTCAAATCATTGCCGGAAGCAGAACTTGTGGACGAAAACCAGAACCCTGTTTCACTTGCATCATTTAAAGGCAAAATTGTTTTTATAAACAATTGGGCGAGTTGGTGCCCACCATGTGTTGCAGAGATGCCTTCCATACAACAATTGAAAAACAAGTTGAAAGCTGAAGACATTGTTTTTGTGATGGTTTCGTTTGACGAAAACCACGAAAAGGCAACAGCCTTTATGAAAAAGAAAGGATATGATTTTGAAGTGTATTATCCTGGCAATAAATATCCGTATGCCACCGAATCGATACCCGCCACTTTTATACTCGATAAAACCGGGAAGCCTATTATTGAACACACAGGAATGGCAGATTATTATAGCGATAGTGTGATAAAAGAAATTCGAAAGGCACTGTCTAAGGAATAATTCGACAAAGTATATTCAATTTTGCAGAGTAAGCTTATAAAGAAATATAGATTCAGTTTACCCTTAAATTGTTTTGATCCCAAGGGTTTGAATTTACTTTATGGACTTATTTAACACACTAGAAATAGTAATCCAATACAACTGATAGCAAGTGCGTGTCAACTTTGTTATGAAAATTTGAGGGAATCACCTCTAAATTGGAATCTAAATTTCCCTTATAGGTATATAGCACATCGGCCTGTAATCCGTGCATGAATCCGGTGAACTTGTAACGTACTCTTGCATTTAAGTGATAGAAGCTCGGCATGGTATATTTGTTTAACACAGGGTTAGCGACAGATGGCATCCAATAAACGCCACCTTGAGTTTGCAAAGACAAAGACTTACTCTTGTTGAGCGGTCGTTGATTTTGTAACATAATGGCATGTACATCGCCCGATCCTTCTACACGCTCGCGAAACATAAAAGTATAGAAGGGCTCTACTCCCCATTCCCTGGGAAACAGGTAACGGCCATTCTTTGTGATGCGAGTGTAGCTTATACTCCACTCATCACTATGCAAAGCGTTTGTCCGGCTTAGTCTTGCACTTATAGTGTTTGCTCTTTCGTTTTTGGTAGTGTACTGCTTTTCTATAGACAGGGTGTCGTTATATAACGATTGCTGAAACAAATGTTGAACACCAACTAGCCACCTGGTGTTATTCCTACTCTTCGACCATTCAGCTTTTGTAAGTGTAGTCGTGAAGAGGTTGGGAATGTAATAATTCCAAACTTGCAGATCTAGTCCCTTAGCCAGACTAGATGAAATGCTGCTAATAGCGATGCCTGATGTTTCGATGTTCCCTGCATAGTCTGCCTTCACTCCGTTGGTAGCACGACCACTGGGGTATTGACCTAACGATTCACCAATGTCAAACCATTTAATGGTGCTACGGGGAGAGGTACGTGTAAGCCAACCTGCTTTTAGTTTAATCTTTTTCCATTCGTTCCACTCTGCCCAAAACCCTTCCTGCAAGTTTGGCCTCATACGGCCATCTTGTAAATTGATAAGTGGGGTTCTTAGTTGAAACTTTCCAAATTGAATATAAGAGTGTTTTTCTTGTGAGAAGTAGTAGCGCAGGTACAAGTCTTCCAGCCTGTCCAAGTCCTGATGGTTATCCGGATTGCTGATATCGAAAAGTCCTATTTCGTAACGATTGGCAAACGGTGGTTGTGGACCCAAGTGCGAAGAAGCATTGTTGTAGATAATAAAGCCTGACATGGCTACTTGGAAATTTTTAATGATGGGTGAAAAGTAGGCTAAGCCCCCACCCGTAGCAAGAGCATAATAATCCGGGTACTCGTCACGATTGATGCTTGCCATAAAGAAAGTCCGTAAGTGCCCCTCGAAAGT
>JANOJH010000172.1:0-4776 GCA_031408135.1 Bdellovibrio sp.
AAATCGTGGCGCATTTATGGCCGTGACTTCGTCTTTGCAGCAGATTTCAGGTGGGGTTGCGTCTGTCATTGCCGGTTTGATTGTCGTTGAGAGCTCATCCGGCAAGCTGGATCACTTCGACACCTTAGGTTACATTCTGACAGGCACAGTTCTGATTTCAATGTACCTTATGTATAATATCAGCAGCCAGATCGAAGCGCGCGACAAAAAAGCGACTTAGATAATGTTGTAAGTAATGGCGGCGCTACTATATCGAGTGCTTCGGGAGAAAAATATTTACCGCTTCTGAACATCAGGTGTCAAAGTATACGGGCTTGCTTTTTGCGGTGAAATTTCCGTTTTTTTAACAAAATATCTTTTTTTGCCTTTGGCATTTTTTCACTCGCAGCAACCCAGGCTATCGACGTAATGTGCGGCAATTTGCTTTCTATATATAGAGTAGTTTCAACAGGATAGACATTATACATTTCGCGAAGTGTCCAGCCCACGCCTTTTTGAACATAGTATTCTTTAGCAGAAAAATGCGGTTCAACAAGTTTTCTGGCCTGTGCGAAAGTCGGTAAGTTGTTGCGTGACCTCGAGTAGTAAAAAGTTCCAACCATTGAACAGCGCCGCAACCACGAATTTTTATGTCTGTTCCACTTCAGATACGTCGGCAGAAGTAAAGTCTGAGAGTTATCGAACATCTGGGCAAAAATCGAACATAGCCCGTCTGAATGGGCCCAATTATCAATTTCGTCGGCCCACTTTAAAATCGCTTTGTGATTCTTCAAAAGAAATTCAGGCTTCTGTTGATCCAACCAGTAAATCGCAAACATTTTAGCGTCAAAGATATCTGACTCGAACCAGAGTTTTTGCATATCTTCAAAAAGTTCAGGGCTGTAAGACTCCGCTTTTGTGGAAAACAATGTGGCCAGTTGGTGGCGCAGCGCCGGCATCGACATATTCAGAAACTTCAAAGACGAAGTTTCCATTCCATTACCTTTCAGGAAGTCTTCAGGTTTAAACCGGCTTGCCCACTTCTTTGGTGCAACCGCTTTAAGTTTATTTTCAATGGTAATTGTAAAATTAGATTTTTTCACAAGCCAAAACATAGTATATTTATTCCATGAAGACAAAACTCGTTTTAAAACTTTCAATTTTGCTTTTCGGGCTTGTAATGATTGTTATGTTCCGCAATTTTTCGGAAAAGGGCAGCCTTGCAAATGCGTTCAACACTTTATTCGGTATAACCAACGAACCCAAGGTGAATTGGTGCGCAGACCACGTGGTAGATGTTGTTTGGCTCAGCAGTGATATACCCGAGAATTTGAAAAAGTTAGATATAGCCAAGCTTCGCAACAACTACTGCGAGCTTAAAACAGAAGTGATTCAGGGCGTAGATCTTGACCAGGTTAAGTGGGCGCCCCTTGCCGAAAGTAGCGGAGCGGCCGGAAAAAAGTCAGTTTTAGAGTGGAACAAAGAGCTGGGGCTCTTTAGGTCAGGTGGATTGCCTTTTAAATCATCAGTTCTAAGTCGAGAGCTAGTTGACAAATAAGGTCTGTTTTCGTTAGTTTAACCTCTCGTTCAGAAGTAGCTCAGTGGTAGAGCAAGCGGCTGTTAACCGCTTGGTCGGGGGTTCGAATCCCTCCTTCTGAGCCAATTTTTTTGGTACCTGGTTCCTATTGCATATACGGTGCGACAAAATTTGATTCTGCTGTTCTATTTCTTCATTTCAGAATTCTGAATCCACAAAAAACCCGTGCGAGGGTATTTAATCCCGAAGTAAGCTCTATGCTATGTCGAAGGGGGCGAGTATTTTGAAAAATTACATAATGGTATTACTTTTTATATTCATATCTTCGATCGGTTTTGCAAAAACAAAGTGCGACAAAGCTTTTGACGAAATATTTGAGTCTCTTCATTCAAAAGTCATGTTTTCAGATATTTATTTTTTTTATAATGAATATGAAAAATGTATGGATGGAGGATTTGCTGAAACCATGTCGGCTATTGTTACAGGGGCGTTAGATCAGAACTGGGATAAACTAGCTGAACTCGAAAAATTGACAAATAACAATTCAAATTTTGAAAAATTTATTTTGGATAATATTAATTCATCCATGACAGGTAACACCAAGGGCGTTCAGAATATTAAAAAAAAATCTAAACGGAACTGTACAGTTAAAACAAAGACACTTTGTAAAAAAATAAATATTGCGGCAACAGAAGCACTTAAATATGAAGTTCAACTAATGAAAGAAATTGAAAACCAAAAAAAGCCGAAATTGTGAGGGCTTAAATGTGTTGTATACGTTGTGCTTATGAATCGTAGTAATTTGTAGTCATTTAAAACTAAAGTCCTGTAAATTCAAATAGTTAGGAGGCGCCCCTCCTTCTGAGCCATTTTTGCAATCCGTTGCACTTTTTCTCAATCCAAATCAAAAACCTAATTACGGTTAAATTCGGTTCTACGGTTATTATCCAGACGAATTTTCTAAAAATATTTATTGCGAAATTACGCAATTTTATGTATTCTATCTCCGTGGAAGTTAAGCAGCAGCGATACGATATTAAACCAATAACTGTCAACGGCATCAGAATCGTTCAAGTTGTGATCGATAGGCATTATCAAGAAAAGCACAGCGACCACATGAACGACGACTTGATTTTGCAGCTGGTGAAAGAACTTGATGGGCGAAGAGAGCTTCCAGAGGCTCGAACCTATAACTATTCTTACTTTGCCACGTTGGTTGAACTTGATGAGAAACAATATCGGTTGGTTTGGCTGTTAGAGAAGAATGCTATTTATATTGGTATCGTGAACGCTTACCGAGATAACCGAAGGAGATAAATATGGGATTTCCAAGTGAAAAAGAATTAAAAGCTATTCGTAAAAAACTCGAAAAGGCCGAACCTTCTCGGATGCTTCCTAAAAATGCATCGAAGGCAGACCAGTTAAAATACAAGCTGTGCGAGAAGTTTGTCATTTATTTAACTGAGCACGATATGTCTCAGGTTCAGTTGGCTAAAAAATTAAAAGTTGATCCTTCCCGCATCAATGAAATCGTGAAATATCGTATTGATCTTTATACCGTGGATAAGCTGATGGATCTTGCCGAAAAACTTCATCTTGATTTTGATATTGCGGTCGCCTGATTTGTAGTTACTTGTAGTCATAGCAAAATCAAGCACCAGTAAAATCAGCTAGTTGCGACCAACGTACCTTCTGAGCCAAATTTATTTTAAAGCCGTCGCTGAACGGCTTTTTTTGGTTCTACGGTTCTAAGCCGCTTTATCCAACTTAACTTTAAACTTCAAACCTGATCTTGAAACTTCGTCTTGTAGCGATAGACGAACAAACTGTTCTTTAGAATACCCCAACTGGTCAGCGAATTCAGCTGCGCGAGACACGCTTAAAAACTTACGACCTTTTTCAATGTCGCACAGGTGGGATTTTGAAATTTTAAGTTTTTTTGCGAAAATAGCCTGAGTTAAGTCTTCACCTAAACGGATAGATTCAAGAAGTCGTCCGATGGTTAACTCGCCGCCAGCGTGTTTTTCTAAAAACTTGATAGTATCTGATTTTTTTTTAGTACTCATGTTTATTAACCTCTTTTATTTCAACAAATTCTAAAGTGCTATCGTGTTTGATAATATAAATGGCTCTATAGGCCTTGTTTAATCTTATTGATCGCTGTCCTTTGCGAGCACCCTTTAGAGGCTCATCGTGATACCCCGAAATTTTCCTAACTTCTTCTAGGCCGCGAACCTCAACGTCATCAGCCCATGCCAAAAGCTTATTAACAATAAAAGCCGGCAGCTTTGCGATATCCTTTTTGGCTCTGACTGAGAGGTGAACTATCTTAATCACATGTTTAAAGTACACCAGTTTGGTGAACACTGCAAGTTAAATTTTAATGCTAGGTTAAACGGACTCAATTCATCGCTGGATACGCTTTGCAAGATCATGACATCGTTCAAAAAAGCAGCCTAACTATCACGGTTAGAACGGTTTAAATATTGAGGGTTTGTAGTTACTTGTAGTCATTCCAAAACCAACTACTTGTAAAATCAGCTAGTTACGGCTAACGTACCTTCTGAGCCAATTTTATTATCTAAACCCGCTCCTGAGGCGGGTTTAGATTTTTCAACTTAATTATTGCATCAATAATTTTAATCCACTAGTCTGCGACCAAAATAATCTAAACGTATTATGGAGGTTTCTGTGCGCAGTATTTTCATCGGTCTAGCAAGCGTGTTTATAGGTCTTAATGTTTGGGGAGCAGAATCTAATGATAGGTATTCTATAACGTTCAATTATCAGTTGAACATGGCGAATCCGGCGGGAACCAATCCGACTTCAGTTATCAACTTGACCGTTTCACCCAGTCTTATTCGTAACGATGTTCACGAGTATGGCGGCTCTTTGAGTTATTCTGTTAATAAAGCCGAAAATACTTTGGCTAATACAACAACTGAATCTTCAACAACAGCCCTTTCTGGCTTTTATCGTTACAACATACCAATGGGTGATTCGAATGCTAAATATCCCTTGATCGGTTACGCCGGACCACAAGTCGGTATTATTTCAATGAAGGCCGGTAACACTTCAACTTCAAACACTTCTGCCGGCGGACAGGTCGGTTTAAATATGATGTTGTCACAGAATTTGGCAATTAATTTTCATATTTTACAGTTTGATACGGTTTTTGCCACTGAAACACAGCTTTTGGTAACTCAATCAATTGGTGTTAAGTACTACTTCCAGTAGCATGTTCAAAATTTTCTTATTTT
>JANOJH010000218.1:0-5289 GCA_031408135.1 Bdellovibrio sp.
ATCGGTTAATGATCAGCTCGCGATGTGCATTGAGAATCTCCTTTAATTGAAACAGTAATGCATCCGGGTTTTTGTCAATAATCGATTTTGACCCCAAAAGGGCAGACTTTATGGTCTTCTTAGCTAAATTTAGTAACAAGACAAACATACCTGTAGTGTCACCGCTCCAACTTAAATTCAGGCTCAAGTGCCGGCCGTTTATCTGAGTTGGCCACCTTCCAGGCAGTGCGATAAATCCAGTGGGTCATCTTCCATAACTTTTCATAGTTGATGTTCTGCGCATTGTCTTGCGGAGTGTGATAATCCGGATGCAACAACGTAGTGTACATCAAAGCAGGAATGCCCAATCGTGCATACGGCAAATGATCACTGCGAAAGTACCAGCCTTCTTGGTGGGTAGGCTTATCCCATAGCGTGTCGAGTTTAAACTGCGGTCCTTCCGCGTTGGCCTCCATGGCCATGTTCACTAAATCAGAAGAGTTTTTATGGGGAGCTTGTGAACCCAACAGCGCTGCGCTGTCTGGCGCGTTGCGGCCAATCATATCGCCATTCAGCACCGCTGCTATGGAAGAAAGTGGCACGGTAGGGTGCGAAACAAACCAGCGTGAACCTAACAGCCCTCGCTCTTCTGCACCATGAATAACAACAAGTGCCGATCGTTTGCCCGGAAACTTCTTCAGCGCTTTGGCGGTGGCGAGCATGGCTACGTTAACTGTTCCGTTATCATCCGCTCCATGATAGATGGAATCATTACCGATTACGTTCCGTATCCCGTGTGCATCCGGATGACCGCTTAGCACCACATATTCTTTTGATAGCACGGGGTCTTTGCCTTCCGCTATACCTATAATATTCACAGAGGGATACGTAAAGCTTTCAATCCCGATGGAAAGATTTGCAGTTAAGCCTTCCGTCTTGATCCATTCTGCTGAGTCTTGATGCAACCAGATCACCGGAGGCTTCTCACTCAACACCGCATTGGGGCCACCTTCAATGTCATACGTGCCTCTAATAAAATTCTCCTTCATGTAAGGCCAGCTATGCTCGGCATAGTCATCGCAGATGAAGATAATGCCTACCGCTCCTTTGGCAAGAAGATCATTGCCATACTTAACCATCACCTGCCGGCTATAGCGCCACTCGGGTAAGGAGATATTGTTGTCGATGCCATCAGGTACCACCTGTAGCGCCACAACTTTTCCACGCACATCAGTTTTTTCGAGATCTATTTTATTGGCGTCCCCGAGGTAGAGTAGAGGTGCGTTCACCAAAGCCGGAGCGGTCTGAGCAAACAAGACATCTTTCCACAGGGCAATCTTTCGGGAACCAATGGTGATAGAGCTGGTGGGTGAAATTTTATTTCGCCAGAGAGAAAAAAATTGAAAGTAAGTGCCATCATCTCCCGCAGGTGTTAGACCTGCAGCGCGCATCTCTTCGGCAAACCACGCAGCAGCTTTCAATTCGTCAAGTGTGCCTGCAGAACGCCCATTAAATTTCGGATCTGCCAATTCATAAAGTTGCTTCTTCAAATCGCTCTGTTGTATTACGCCAAGACCGGGAGGATTTTTGACTTTTACTTTAGACTGAGTCATGCCTGGTATGCAGACCAAATAAAATGCTAGAATGAATAGTATAACTTTTAATTTCATACTGGTTAAGTTTTAGAAATGATAAATGATTGAAAGCGTTTTGAATAAGAGAGAGAGGGTTGCCGAGATGCCGACTTTTGTGATGAAGCTGAGACGGTTCATAGGCAGAAAGGGTAGTGGCCTAAATATAGATAATAAATTTTCTCCGTATACTCACTTTCAGGGTTATTTGCTTACCTGCTCACATTTACAAAAAAAAGACTCTGCAGTCTTAGGGTTTTTTAGTTTTCGGGCTGAACTAGTAGGCATTGCATCGGTGAACTGCAGCTTATCTAATGTACAAACTGTACCCTCCAGCGTGCCAATCAGCTTTCATAAAGATCCGTTCACCGACAATTAGCAAAAATCATCTCTATTCCATTAATATAAAGATTAGCTTTAATAGATTAGGCTGATTCAGTTCTCTTCCCACACCCACCGAGGAAATCTCAGCACAGCACTTAGGGCTAGACAATAGAGCGCAGAACACATTAGCCTAAAGATAGCAACGCGCAAGCCGTTACAAAATCGTGTTATTTCGCATTCAGATTTAAACGCAATTCATATATAAACTTGTAAAACGTGATTTTAAGAACAAAACAACTTTGTGGAGACAGCGTATGGACAAGAGGAAAAAAACACATGAACACATCAGTGCTAGCAAAGAACTTGCCACCCAAAAGGAAGAGAAAGAAAAACTGGCAGCAGAGTTAACTATTGCGCTAAAAGAACTTGCCTTTCAAACGGAAGAGAAGGAAAAGCGAGTAGTAGAGTTAAGCATTGCCAATAAAGAGCTTGTCTTTCAAGACGAAGAGAAGGGAAAACGGGCAGCAGAGTTAAGTATTGCCAATAAAGAGCTAGTCTCTCAGGATAAAGAGAAGGAAAAGCGGGCGGCAGAGTTAAGAATTGCCAACAAAGAACTTGTCTTTCAAAATGATGAACGTGAAAAACGGGCAGAAGAGCTAGTCATAGCAAACAAAGAACTTGTCTTTCAAAACGATGAGAAAGAAAAGAGAGCGGCTGAGTTAGGTATTGCCAACAAAGAACTTGTTTTTCAAGACGAAGAAAAAGAAAAACGAGCAGCCGAATTAATCATTGCTAACAAAGAACTTGTCTTTCAAAAAGAAGAGAAAGGAAAACGAGCGGCAGAGCTAAGCATTGCCAACAAAGAACTTGTCTTTCAAGACGAAGAAAAAGGGAAGCGGGCGGCAGAGCTAAGCATTGCCAACAAGGAACTTGTCTTTCAGGGCAAAGAGAAAGGGAAACGTGCCGCGGAACTAAGCATTGCCAACAAGGAACTTATTTTTCAAGATGATGAGAAAGGGAAACGTGCAGCAGAGCTAAGCATTGCCAACAAAGAACTTGCGTATCAAAACAAAGAGAAAGAAAAGCGGGCAGCTGAGTTAGGTATTGCCAACATAGAACTTGCCTTTCAAAATGATGAGAAAGAAAAGCGGGCGGCAGAATTGATCATTGCTAACAAAGAACTTGTCTTCCAAAACGATGAGAAAGAAAAACGTGCTGAAGAGAAGGAGAAACAGGCGGAAGAGTTAATTGTTGCTAACAAAGAACTTGCCTATCAAAATAAAGAGAAAGAAAAACGGGCAGCAGAATTAGGTATTGCTAACATAGAGCTTGCCTTTCAAAATGATGAGAAGGAAAAGCGGGCAGAAGAGCTAATCATTGCTAACCAGGAACTTGCCTATCAAAACAATGAGAAGGAAAAGCGGGCAGCAGAGTTAAGCATTGCCAACACAGAGCTTGTCTTTCAAAACCATGAGAAGGAAAAACGGGCAGCAGAGTTAAACATTGCTAACACAGAACTTGTCTTTCAAAACGATGAGAAAGAAAAGCGGGCAGCAGAATTAATCATTGCTAACAAAGAACTTATCTTTCAAAATGATGAGAAGGAAAAACGGGCAGCCGAGTTAATTGTTGCGAATAGAGAACTTGTCTTTCAAAACAAAGAGAAAGAAAAGCGGGCGGCAGAGTTAGGCATTGCCAACATAGAACTTGCCTTTCAAAACGATGAGAAAGAAAAGCGAGCCGCAGAGTTAGGTATTGCTAACATAGAACTTGTCTTCCAAAATGATGAGAAAGAAAAGCGCACCACAGAGAAAGAAAAACGGGCGGAAGAGTTAATCATCGCAAACAAAGAACTTGCCTATCAAAACAAAGAGAAAGAAAAGCGAGCAGCAGAGCTAGGCATTGCCAACATCGAACTTGCCTTTCAAAACGATGAGAAGGAAAAGCGGGCGGAAGAGTTGATCATCGCTAACAAAGAACTTGCCTATCAAAATAAAGAAAAAGAAAAACGAGCGGCAGAGTTAAGCATTGCCAACACAGAACTTGTCTTTCAAAACGATGAGAAAGAAAAGCGGGCAGCAGAACTAATCATTGCCAATAAAGAACTTGTCTTTCAAAATGAAGAGAAAGAAAAGCGCGCAGCAGAATTAATTATTGCCAACAAGGAACTTGCCTTTCAAAATGAAGAGAAAGGAAAACGGGCAGCAGAATTAATTATTGCGAACAAGGAACTTGCCTTTGTGAAAGTAATTGAAAAGGCCAAATCTGAATTAGAGATACTTGCCAATCATCTCCAAAAACAAAATAATAAACTATTAAACTTTTCTCATATAGCATCGCACAATTTGAGATCGCCAGTTAGCAACCTTAACTCATTGTTGCATTTCTATAAAGAAAGTACAAGTAGTGAAGACAAAGAAATGCTGTTTGACAAATTTGAAACGGTGATACATCATCTTACCTCCACTTTAAACGAACTAACAGAAGCGCTTAAAATTCAGGAAGACATAAGTAAGGAATCTGAATTATTAACCTTTGAAGAAATTTTTAGCAAGACAAGCGAGACATTGGCGGGCCATGTAATGGAAACCAGAGCCATTGTTACCAGCGATTTTTCCAAAACCGTAAACATCGAATATCCCCGATCTTACCTGGAGAGCATTATGCTTAATCTCTTTTCAAATGCCATTAAATATAGATCACCCGACCGTACTCCAGGGATTCATTTTCAGACAGAAATAATTAACAGCCAGGTAATACTGACGGTGCGAGATAACGGCCTTGGCATAGATTTAAAGAAACATGGAAATAAACTATTTGGATTAAATAAAACATTTCATAGTCACGTTGAAGCCAAAGGAGTTGGCCTGTTTATTACAAAAACACAAGTAGAGGCGATGGGAGGTTCTATATCAGCAGAAAGCGAAGTTGATAAGGGGACTACTTTTAAGGTGGTGTTAAAAAAGATTACGGAACTTGTAAAGAGTTAATACCTGCTCTTTTGACTAGGTTTACTTTTCAGTTCAAAGTTTCAAATGGCTAATCTGCTATACCCCAACACTAAGATTGATAAACATGAACACCTGATCCACCCGTTGCGTGTGCATAGCTTGTTGTCAGACTTTGAATTGGAGGATGTATGGCGGGTATCGGTCAAGTTGACCTCACGCCATAACCTTCAAATGTTCTTGGATCAGTTTGCGAAAACCAATACCCTTTTTGTGCTGATCAGTTTTTCCAATTTCAGTATGCCCCTTTGCCGGTTGTGATCATCTTTCTTGGCCCTGCTATCTGAGTAGCTGACCACTATTTTGTTTTGTTCATCTTTTTGAATGATGTCGCTTTCTCCATTTTT
>JANOJH010000231.1:0-1110 GCA_031408135.1 Bdellovibrio sp.
GATTCAACACGTTCTTTTAATTGTTGACCTTTCTTGCTGAACTGCTGCTTCACTTGTTTGGCTTCTTCCTTCTGGACTTTCTCATCAATCACTGTCATCTCAAGCTGCAATTCCGGATTGAGTTTTATCTTGTAATCTTTAACAGTGGCGAGGTAAGTGCCTTCAAAATCAAATCCAAAAACACTTCCATCTACAATAAACTGCTGCGATACAGGCAACCAGGCTTTGTCCTCAATGGGATTATAAATTTGCTTGATTTTGAAATTGATTCCCATTTTGATAGTGTTAAAATCAAGACTATGAATACTCCACCAGTCTTCTACAATAAAAATGACGCCTTCAAATATATTGTCGCCTTTCGAGCGGGGTATTACTTTAATTTTACTCACTTCATAAGTCCGGTCTTTGAATGAGCCCAGGTATTCAAATCGATAATAGGAAAATGATTTCGGAGAAAGTGGAGAAACTGTTTCTGCTATCTCAGGCTCATAAAAACTTCCAAAAACATAGGCGTTTGGCGAACCATCATTACCAGTATTATTTTTTCCAGTGGTGTACACAGCTATTACTTTTTCTTCAAACTTATTGGGCCGTGTGTATTTGATTTCACTTACCGACTCCTGAATAAACAATCTATCCTTGGTGATGCCTTCTTTTTCTAGTGCTTTCTTGGCAAGCCAGGGATAATCAGTAATCTTTCCTTTTCCTTTGATGTACACCTTAGCGGCATATGAATCGATCTGTTGAGTGTGAAATTTTGCTTTTGCGATTACCTTTCGCATGATGGTGTAAGCTGGGTCTTCCTTTCCTGCTTTAATGATTACATTTTGAAGCATCATCACGTGTGTTTTAAGTTTGATGTTTACTTCTATAAAATCATTTCCTATTTCAATTTTTCGGGCAATTGATTCATAACCCAGATATTGAAAGATTATATCATAACTTCCCGGAGACAATACAACCTCATAGCGACCTTCCAAATCGCTCGCAGATCCTGTGCCTGTTTGTTTAACAAAGATTGTAGCATTGGCCAGTGGCGTCCCATCATCGTCTTTTATCAGACCACGAATGCCTCCTCCAAAAGAAGAAATACTTAGCAAGGAGGCGAAT
>JANOJH010000255.1:0-4772 GCA_031408135.1 Bdellovibrio sp.
GCGATGACGGCTTTCTACGAATGGAGAATTTCGGGCCTTAGATCTGTTCGAGCCTTGCCGTCCATTACATTTGCCGGAACAGAGAGGTGCTCGTGCACAATCTGCCACTGACCGTTTAATTTCTCAAAGCAGGCAGTGTTGCGCATCCAAAAATCTACTTTTTTGACGTCTTGTTTTGTGGTGCCGGAGAAGTGATAGAGGCACCGGCTGAAGGCGAGATTTCAACCCAGGTGACTAATTTTTTTTTATTCATAACTAATATTGTAATGTAATTACAGTCAATTTCAAAACAGTTCCCAAAACAATTTACCAAGTGATTCGAAATTAAACCGGTCGCACTAAATCAGGCCCCAGCGCGTAACTGGCCTAACCGGTGGTCAGCATGCCGCTGGAGATGCCGGTGGTGGTTACCCGCAGAAGGTAGGGGTCTTTATTCTGTTTTGCGATAATTTGCAGAAGATTTAACGGGTGAATCATGGGTGAGCGCAAATTGATGCTTTCCCCGAGCCAGGGCCTGAACCACAGCAATTCTTTTTGGCCGCAAATTTCAAAATAACATTTGCAGGTCTGTTCAAATTCGGCCTGAAATTCTGATGTGGCACTTTCAATTTCGGTTTTTGATAGACTGCTTTTTCCGAGATACATTTTCCAGATATTCAATTCTATTTTTGCCAGCGTAAAACCCAGAGCTTTGATATAGGAGGTAAAAACCGGATTTTTTTGAAAAGCTATTTTCAGCGCCGCCTTTTGCGCGGGGCTGCTATTGCTCCAGGTTGTTCCCACGCCCCACCAGGTTGGAAATAAAACGCGGGTCTGAGTCCAACACATCACCCATGGAATTGCACGGAGCCCTTTAACCGTAAGTTGGGCCGTACGTTTGACCGGACGCGAGCCGATTTTGAGAATTTTAAGGTAAGAATAAGGGGTGGCCGACTCTACAAGTTTTAAAAACGCAAGCGATGTAATCCGCGCGCGGTACTTTTCAGAGACGCCTTTGGCAAAATCTTCAACTGCGAAATCGGTTTTGAAGTCGAGGGTTTTCATAAGTCCATTGGCCGCACTCCGGGTTATTTCATCGACCTGGCTTCTGGCAATGGCCGCTGTCGCCAAGGATCTTTCGATCATTTCGCCCTGGATGGTGACCTTGTAAATACGGAGCGCCGACTTCGGCCACCAGGCGGTCTGATCTTCGATGGAACCACCGCCGCGGTCGATGCTGCCGCCGGAACCGTGAAAAAAAACGGGAACTAGGCCGGCTTGCGTGCAAACTTTTTCAAGCCTTGGCAGAGCGGCTGAAATGGCCAGCCGACTGGCAAGGACTCCGGCTTCTTTTGCGGAGTCTGAATAGCCGACCATCATTTCGATCTGGTTGTTCCAGTATTGGTTTGCCGCTTTTTTCATGATGGGATTTTTTGTAAATTCAGTCATGATAGAATCGGATTTTGCCAGCGAGCCCGAGTCTTCAAAGAGTGGAATAACCGGCACGGGAATATTTCCGAAAACGCTGCGCTGAAAGTCGGCGGCGGCAAGAAGGTGAGCAATCGAGCCGGTCATGCTGACGATAAATCCCCGCACGTAAGAGCGGGGGTTTCCTCCGCGCGAAATTTTTTCAAGTGCCCGGAGCATTTTAAAAATGGCCAGTTTTTTATGGTCTTTGACCGGCGACATCAGCACCTCTGAAGATTCGCGTAGCTCGAGCGGAACGACCAAAGCAGGAAACGTACGGATAATCCGGGTGATTCGCCGCAGGCGCGGATGGAGCGTGCCTATGCTTTTAATATATTCAGTGCTGAACCCGGCAAGTGACTCTGAAAAATTCTTTACGAGTTTTGCATCGGAGGCCTTTAGCCTGCGAAGCCGACTGATTATTTTATGCAGTTGCAGAATCTTTTTCTGCAACGAAGCGGATGGGAAAATTTGCAGAGTTTTGCGGATTGCTGAGAGTTCGGCGAGAATAATGTCGAGCAATCTGATTCGTGAAAGTAAGAGGCTTTGGAGTAATGTTTTTTCATTTACGCCGGGGTGGCCGTCTTTATCGCCGCCGACCCAACTTCGTACAAAAAACGGAACTTCTCGATCAGAATCCTCGATCAGACTGAAAAGAATTTCATCTCGGAAAAGCAGTGAATAGATATGATCGGCTTCATCTTTTACTTTCGGAATGCGACTGCGCACGATCGGTGTACGCCACGCAATTTCGAGCGCGTGTTTTAAGGTGGTTTCCTCGGTTGAATTCAGTGTGACCTCTAGATCGGGGGCCTCGCAGAGGTTTGCGCGGTTCAACGTCTGAATTAAAATATTCTGAATTTCATGGAAGATCGCGATATTCTGCGGGGATCTGGCTTCAGTGGGATGAGCCGTAAGCACGTAGACAATCGCAGAGGGAAGTTCCCGGCGCGCAGTATTTTTTTTATTGTTTGTGAGGCTTCTGAAATTGAGCCGGTGACTGCGATAGGCATTTTCGCAGGAGTTCATCAGCTCAAGCATCAAAGTAAAGCCATGCGCGATCTCGTGTTGTTCCTGAGGTTTCAATGCCTCGAGTTTTTTATAGTGTTTTTGAAGACGCAGAAATCCTTCGGCTTCCGGAAGTTCACGCATTTCGGCCATACCGACCCGCAAGGCTTCAATACGCTGAAAACTGATCGTGCCCAGTTCACGCTGAATAACGCGGCCTAAAATAGCGACGGAATGTTTTACTAGGCTTCGCAGTTCTTTCGGCAGTTCCATTTTTACAAGTTAGTATTAATCTTGTCGGAGCGCATCTCTTTTTTTAAAAATGTGACGAAAAGGTTTGCAGAGCTTATTTCAGTCGTAAAAAAAATCGACACCGTGTAGGATTATTTTTTAGATGGGGGCTGCAATTATGCTAACTGAGCGTCTGGGTGAATTCCGAAAAAAATACGAATCCAGATTTGAAATCGGATTTTTCGTTTTGGGATTTGTGTTCGACGCCTGGATGGTCTCGCATCCTGATGAACTTATTGTAATTCTGCAGCAGGCGTTTTATTTATTGCTGATCGCTGCACTTATTCATCATGAAATTTTATTCGGCTTGGAGAAGTGGAAGCCCGGTGGCTTTACGCAGAAGTTCTGGACCTATCGCGAGTGGGCGCTGCACTTTCTGCTGGGGACATTGCTTAATGTTTATTCGATATTTTATATTAAGAGCGCGTCGCTGCTGAGCAGTCTGATTTTTCTTTTCATTATGATTGGATTGATCCTCGCCAATGAGCTGCCAATTGTGAAAAAGTCGAAGCATGTCAGCCTGAAGGTGGGGTTGTATGCCATTTGCCTGTTTTCGTTTCTCTCGATTGTGTTTCCGATAATTTTCGGATTCATCGGGATTATTCCGTTTAGTTTTTCGGTTGTGGGTACGCTGAGCATTCTGTATGTACATTTAAGGTTGCTGAGAAAATCGGTGCAGGAAGCGCGTGTGCTTTTTCACGCCATTTTTACCCCGGTCATCTCGGTGGTGGCGATTTTCGGATTGTTTTATTTTCTGGGTTGGATTCCACCGGTTCCGCTCAGTGTTAAAGAACAGGGCGTCTACCATTTGATTGAAAAGCGCGAGGGCCGGTTTCTTTTGTCGACTGAGAAGTCTTCCGGACTGTTCAGCGCTTTTGGAAAGACAGTCTTCCATGCCGAGCCCGGCGACAAGATTTATTTTTATTCCCAGATTTATTCACCGGCGAGAATCTCAGATCAGATTATGGTTCACTGGTACAAAGAGAACGCAGCAAAGAATTGGGAGAGCAGGGATAAAGTACCGGTTACGATTAAAGGCGGCCGCGAAGAAGGTTTTCGCGTTTTCACCTTCAAAACCAACTACGAGCCCGGAGATTGGAAGGTTGAGGTTGAAACCAGCACCGGGGTGGAAATTTCGAGGTTTTATTTTCAGGTGGTGGCGGCGCAAACTGATCCCGCACGAAGTTTTGAAGTTATTGAAAGATAGGCTTAAGTCTTTTCAGTCACACAATCCACAAAGTACTTTTTTATACCGTTATGATAGGGCATTTAAAGCCTGTTTTTGATTTAAGTCCAAGTATCGCCCCATCTTCTTAAGTTAATTTCCTCATTGTTTTTTCCCATTTTCAAGTGAATTTCATCTTAATCGCCGTAGTTCCATCGTTCCAAGGGGCGTAAAATAGGACTTTACAAAATACGTCCAATTGGGTATATTTTGATTTGTATGCGTGTAAACTTTTATCATACGATTAGCGGTCGTTCTCCAGTTGAAGATTTCATCGAAGCTTTATCAAAAGCCGATAAAGCAAGGTTTGCTGAAGTCCTCGTTGGTTTAGGCGAGTTCGGGTTATCTTACGCACGAGTCACATTTAAACCACTTCGCGGAAAACTTTGGGAAATTAAATTTCAAGCATCCGCTGGCGGTTATCGAATGGCTTATGTGCTGGTCGAGCAAGACGAAATGGTTATTCTACATGCTTTTAGAAAATCGACTCAGAAAACTCCAATCAAGGATTTAGACCTTGCAGAAAAAAGGATGAAAGAGGTTTTAGATATATGAAAACAAAAAATAAAAAAGCTTATCACTCAGCAGATAAATTTATCCAAAAACTTCTTAAAGATAATGAAGTTCGCGTTTTGTTTGAAGCAGAGCGAGCAAAAACTTTAATCGCTGATGCCGTGAGGACTGCCCGTATTAAAACGGGTCTTACCCAGGTAGAATTGGCACAAGCCGCAGGTACTACGCAAGCTGTGATCAGCAGAATTGAATCTGGTTCAGATTCTCGCACCCCATCCTTAGAGCTATT
>JANOJH010000281.1:0-2756 GCA_031408135.1 Bdellovibrio sp.
AATGGCGAATACTGGGTTCTCCATAATACCGAACTTTACAGCGTCATCAGTCATTAAAACGCTAGTACCTTCTAAATGGGCCTCAGGAATAAAAACTCTATTTGGCGTCGCATCAGCTCTGAATTCAAAGCGACCTTTAAAAGCCCACTGGTCATTGAACTTGTTAGAAAGGAAAATTCTGAATCTTTCCACATCGGTACCTTCATTTTTTACTGCAGTATCAGTTACACCCTGAAGAGTAGCCTTATGAGTTACAAAAACCTCCGCATTCATATCAATAGCTGCAAGTGCTGGAGCTGCTGTTAAAGCAGTTGCCAATACTAATAATAACGTTCTTTTCATTGCTGCATCCTTTCGTAAAGTTGCATTTTATTGTTATCTGTTCTTTAAAAAAACAAATTTTGTGTACACCGTGATGCTAATAAGCAGTTCTACTAAGATCAATAAGAAAATATTTGGTGCACAAATTTAAAATTTTTGCTGATTAACTGTTCATCTAAAACAGTTTCAAAAAAAAATTGCACGCTGCTTTTTTCGGCCGGATTTTTTTGATTTTTTAGCTGTTTTAAATAAAATGAAAAAATAATAAATCCAGCGAAAGGCTTTGCTGGCAAGGTTTCTAAAGAATCAGAAAAAATATTTTTTCGACATTAAAAATAAAAGAAATTAACAGCTGTTAGGTCAATAATTATCACGAAAGTATGCACTGGACTTAAGTAGAGTTAGCAGAGATAGTGCGCCGCGCCAAAAGCCGCCATTTACTTGATATATCAATGTTTCTAGCTTTTTTTACTTCTCTTTACTTAAGAATAATTGATCGGCCGGTATCGTCTTTTCAACGAGCCCGAG
The DNA here is from genome assembly GCA_031408135.1 of Bdellovibrio sp. Classification (GTDB taxonomy): domain Bacteria; phylum Bdellovibrionota; class Bdellovibrionia; order Bdellovibrionales; family Bdellovibrionaceae; genus Pseudobdellovibrio. The sequence continues at coordinate 850 of JANOJH010000281.1, forward strand.
CTCTTTAAGCTGGCTCGCCAGATCTTTCCAGCGTTTCTCATTCATATAGCCAAGACCATGCTTTTTTGTTTCTTCACTCTGAATAAAGCGGACTTCAATTTTATGCATTTCATTCATGGATTCTACAGTCATTGCGGGATTTAGCTTTGCGATCAACTCGTGTGTAGGATTCGGATCAGCAATGTAAGATTCCCAACCTTCTTTTGCGGCCTGAACCATTGCCTTTACAAGTTCAGGCTTTTTCTTCAACGTCTCCCCATTTGTGGCTAACACTACAGTATAGGGGTTAAAGCCCGCGTCAGCGACCAGAAAAGTTTTGGTCTTGATGCCTTGCTTTGATGCCAACAAAGGCTCGGAGGAGATAAAACTCTGCTGAACGAAGTTCTTGTCACTTAAAAAATTTGTAATACCGCCTGCATATGGAACGATTTTAACTTTTTTGAAACCATACTTTTTTTCAAGAAATGAAACATAAGGCAATCCTTTAACAACAGCAATGGTTGATGAAGAATTAAAAAGACTTTTCATGTCTGCAATCGGAGATTCATCTCTTAACATAAAGGCATAAGGCGCCTTTTGGAATACCGCAAACAAAGCTACAACGTCGGCCCCTCTAGCGCGGGCAATAATGACTTCGTCACCGCTGACGATGCCGAACTCAACCTGTTGGGCAGCAAGCATCTGAACAGTTGGAGTGCCGGCGCCACCTTGTAAAATTTCAGCTTCTATTCCGTTTTTTTCATAAATTTTATTGATCTGGGCTGTGTAAAAACCCGCAAACTCGGGTTCGGCCTTCCAATTCAGTGCTAGTTTTACTTTTGTATTTGGAGTAGCTCCAAAAGAAACACCGACTGCTATAAAAATTAAAACAAATGTAACGTAAACATTCTTGATCGGATTCATGCTGACTTGCTCCATCTTTGTAAAAAATATTTTGAAACCAAATTTAACAATAATATAAGTAATAGACCAGAAAAAGACGCAAGCATAACTGCAGCAAATACCTTATCAAGCCTTTGCTGCGTTCTTGAGGCGTCGATAATGCCGCCAAGCCCCCCGCCAGCAATAAACTCTCCGATGACAGCCCCGATCATAGCCAGTCCTGCTGAGATTCGTAGCCCGGTCAGGATATGAGGAACAGCGTTCGGTAACCTCAGCTTTAAAAGCAAATCTGCTTTTGTGCCGCCGTAAAGTTTAAACAAATCAACAAGAGCCGGATCAACTCTATTCAAGCCGGCCAGAGAATTAGCGATTATCGGAAAAATGGAAACAATAAACGCAGAAACAATTACAGTTTTTAATCCAAAACCGAACCAGATCACAAGCAATGGCGCGATCGAAACAATCGGAACAGTCTGAAAAAAAGTGGCATAAGGATAAAATGCTCTTTCAATCCATCCGGACGTAGAAAGCAAGAGTGCAAATGCCACACCTGAAAAAGTTGCCAATAGCAACCCGAGGAACGCGGCCCCAAGTGTAACCTGAACTGCCGTAAAATATTCTGAAAAATCTTTTACGAACGAAAGCAAAATGGCCGACGGAGCCGGCAGAATATAAGGCGCAACAACTCCATAATGCACAAGAATTTCCGCAACGACGGCCGCCACCAAAAGCGGTATAAAAGGTGGCACGATTTTTTTGAGAAAATTTTTCATCTCTGCTCCGAATTAACGGCGGCATAGATTTTTTTCAGTTGTTCGGAAAAAATCATTTCGGTTCGAATTGAGTTTGATCTGACTTTAGGTAACTCAATAATTACTTCAGCCGAAATCGAAGCTGGCTTTCTTGAAAGAGAAGAAATCTTGCCTCGTTGTTTAGGCCATGATCTAATTTTTCAGCATGACAGAAAATACCCGCCGGCAAATTATTGTTCTCGATAACGTCAGCAAGTCCTTTTCTGCCAGCGG
>JANOJH010000282.1:0-6113 GCA_031408135.1 Bdellovibrio sp.
GCTGACAAAGCGTTTTGAGCTTTCAGCCGCCGATTTAATGGCGTCAACCGAGTATGAACGCAAAAAAGTTTATGTGGCGGCAATTAAGGAAAATGTGACCGCGCTTGAAAAAAACTGGAAACAGATTCAGGCCGACCTGAAAGACCTGTATTATGAATTCAACCGGATGTTCGACGCCCATGCGATGCGCGAAGGCGGGCGGGCGGCCATTTCATTTAGTAGCGGCTGGATCGAAAATGTTCGGCGTCTGAGCGCCGAGAATCCAAATTACAGTTTTGAAAGAATTCCTACGAAAAATGCCGTGATCCGGGCCGGGGCTTATAGCAAAAGCAATCTGGTTCTCGGAGGTTCGATTCTGGCGTTTGATGTGGGCGGCTCCAGTGCCGATGGACTGTTAAGTCTTGAGTCTTACCCGGAAAACTTCAGTGGCAACGCGGTTTTAAATCTGCTGGCGGTCTGTCCACTGTTGCATCCGGATTGGTTCGACATCACAGTACCGAACAAAATCGAAAATATGACGTACGGAATTACAGTCGGATATGAGTATCCGGCTGCAATGAAATACGAGGTAACCGCCAGCTACAACATGCGGCGCATGTATGAGCTGATCAAATCCCAGGGCACAAGCGGCGGCTTCTTTTCTTCGACCTCGTGGTCAGACCATCAAGAGCAGGAGTATTTCAAGGATTCATTTTCGGTTGACTGGAAAATTCAGGACGACAAAGTGCTGCTGACACAGGAGCAGAAACTCGCAATCAATTCGGATCTGCGCCGCCAGGTGATGTCACGAATGGCCACCCAAATGGTGATGAACAACCCACAGGCGCAGGCCGCTCTGGCTTTTGAACTACCGAAAACGGGCGCCGTGGTTCTGGCAAACTCGCTCGATAAAAATTGCCCGTTGAATGTTTATTGTAAAGGGGCTTCGATTGTACTGAATGTATTGCAGGCCGTTTTCGGTTCTGCCGGCACGCAGCAGTCGGTAAGTCAGCTGGCCGATGTTGAAATAACCGATCGGTATTCGCATTCTCAGATCGTGATGCAACCACGACTAACCACTTTCCGTTAACAAAGGATCAGCAAATGAAAAAAATAATATTCTATACCCTTATATTCAGCTTACAGGCCGGTGCCCAAAATAAAAATATCCGGTCGCCGTTTTCAGATAAAAATTTCAGCGGAGCAACGATCAGGATTTTTGCTGTGCAGAGCGAACTCCTTGCCGATTGCAAAAATTATGCAGAGTTTTTAATTGCAAGCGCAGCCGATCTGACGGCCGACAGCGTGGAATTTGCGCGTACTCTGCCGCTGCGGGGGCAAATGAAAAACACCTTCGAAGCCGATTTTGCGCTAGGCCGCATCACCAACATCGAAACCAAAAAACTGCAAGAATTGACGATGCGGTTTCAGCCGGGGAGCCTTTCTGAAATTTCGACGAGGCTGGGTCTGAGCCTGGCGCCGGCTGAAATTTTTGAAAACACCAGCGGCACTCATCTTAAAATCAGAAGTCGCGATCTGATGTGCGACCTGCTTTCAAACAAAGTAGATTTCACTGCGATGGCTCACCTCATACTTTCGCTCGACGAACGTGATGTGGCATTTTTAAAACGATTTTACGAGGATATAACCGCAGCCACCGCTGCGGTTCTTACCGAAAACGACAACACATTTGTAAAAGCCGCGCTCCTTGGCCTGGCTTACACCGAAGTTTTCAGAAAACATAATCTGCCCGCGCCAGAAACCAAAGAGAATCTGACTTTTTTGTTCAACACGCTTTTTTTAGCCGGCAGCCTTGAACCGGACGCAAGCTGGGGCGTTCAGACCAGCCGGAATCTTGGTCCAACACCTGTGGTTCTAAAAGTGGGGCTAAAATGAAGATTATATTTTGCCTCCTAATTATCGGCTTGGTTTTTTTCTTAAAACCGAATCCACAAAAGCTAACAGAGCCGGTTGTCGTTAAAATTGAAACGAAGAAACCAATTGAAAATCTGGAATTTGAGTACTTTTCGGATTCCGAGTTAACCGAATACAATTTGCTGGTCTGGAAAAGAGCCGAAGCCATAAAAAGCCGGATCTTCAGAAAGTATTTTAATAAATACGGCAAGGCGGTTATATGAAACTGCTTGCGGCACTTGTGCTTTTGCTGGTGCACCCTGTGCAGGCGCAGGTTATCGTTTCGAAAGGTAGCGGGGTGCTGGCAAGCCCGGCTTTGCAGGCGATGTGCCGGCAAATGCACAGCAATCACCTAGAAGATCTGGATTCACTCGAACGCACGTATCAGGAGCTCGCTAACACAACTGATGCTGATAAAATTTCTGACATTGTAAGGCAGATTAAGGAAATTTCTTCGCGCATACGGTTTCTGGCAAAGCCCGAATGGAATTCTGAAAACATTCCGATCGAAATCACCTGGGTTGTTCCGCACTTACTTTTTTTCGATAATTCAGACTATCTCGACCTCAAGCAGGATGTTAGAGATTGGGGCAACGAATGGCGGGCGCATGCCGGCCTCATGCAGGCGGTTAGAGATGCGAGTGGAGATGCGGGCTTTGGATGGGGGCCCTTTGGAGATGCGGGCTTTGGAAGGGGGCCCTTTGGAGATACGGGCTTTGGAAGGCCGCCGGATTTGGGCCGATACCTTATGGGAAAACCGGAGTACATTTCTGAAAAGGCGCTGATTAAGGCCGAATACTTAAATTCAGAAAACCAGGACATAACTAAATTTCTCAGTCTTAAACCAGACGACTACCGCGGTGAGTATTTAGAAGATCGCAGTTTTCTTGTCGTTCTAAAGAAAAATGTAACTGCACTTGAAGCCTGTCAGTTTCTTAAGACGATCATGTTTGAGGTTAAAATCAGCTATATCCAGACCGCGTTTGGCAGTACGTATGAATCCGAAAAAAATATTTATCTTATTTACCGAAACGAGGAAGCCAGTGCCAAATAATTTTTTTATTTTAATTTTGTTAACGCTTATTTTTTGTGGGTGTTCTAAAAAAGATCTGAACCTGCCCCAACCATCGCCCATGCCGGGGCGGGAAAGCGTACAAACCGAATTTTCGGCCTGTACGATTACATTCACCCAAGAACAGAGTTTGTCTGAAGTTGCTATCGTCGCTAATGAAATGCAGGAGCGCTGTGGGTATAGTAAGGCTCAGGTTCTGAGTCTTGCCCGTAACTTTACTGACAGGTCTGAACACACCAAGTGATCAAGCGGACGCAGTCAACTTAAGAGAGTTAAACGCCGAATTTGCGCAGGAGCTCTTCTATCTGGAAGGGTTTATTAAGGTAGTTGTCGAAACCTGCCTCAGCGGAGAGTTCTTTCAGTTGAGGCTGCGTATGAGCGGTGAGTGCAAAAATCGGTTTTGTATAGCCTTTTTTCCGCAATATTTTCGTAGCGGCGAATCCATCCATGACGGGCATTTGGATGTCCATCAATACTAAATCGAAATTTTGTTGCAGGGCTTTTTCTACGCCTTCAGTTCCATTTTTTGCCACTGCGACTTCCGCACCTTGCAATTGCAGAATGCGGGTTACAACAAACTGATTATCCGGACTGTCTTCAACTAAAAGAATTTTTTTATCACGTAAAGGAAACTGATTTTTAGATGTTCGTTCAGAGGAGCTCATTTTAAAAGGCGGCGCAGAGGCCGTTTGATTTTTAATAAGTATCTCAAAAACACTTCCGGCTCCGCTTTGACTTGATTTTAGGGTAACGTCACCGCCCAGCAGGCGGGCCAGCTTTTTAGAGAGGACGAGTCCAAGGCCGGTTCCGCCATATTTGCGTGTGAATGTAACATCAGCTTGGCTGAATGGTGCAAAAATATTTTTCTGCTGTTCGTTGGTTAATCCAATTCCGGAATCTTTAACGAGAAAACGGATTTCATCGTTCTTGACGATGTCAACCATGACTTCTACGGACCCCTGTTCGGTGAACTTAATCGCATTGCCAAGGATATTTCGAAGAATCTGCTGCAAGCGCGATGGGTCAGTTCCGATAACGTCGGGCAATTCGTCCGAGATTTTTATTTGAAAAGAAATATTCTTACCTTGTGCCAGTAATTGCATATCCGCTTCGAGATCTTTCAGTTCGGAACGAATTGAAATTCTAGAAAATTCCAAACTGACCATCCCGGCTTCAATTTTTGACAGGTCTAAAATGTCGTTGATAATACTGAGAAGATTTTTTCCGTTCCGGAGAATGATCTGAGCGAATTTTTCTTTTTCTTCTGCGTTAATCTGCGGACTCATCAGAAAATTACTCGAACTGATAACGACACTGAGGGGTGTTCTGATTTCGTGACTCATATTCGCAAGGAATGCGCCCTTAAGCGTGCTGGCGGCTTCAGCTGACTCTTTGGCCTGCTGCAGGTGAAGTTTCGTTTCCGTCAGCATTTCAATGTCTTGATTCAGTTTCATGTTCTGAATCAGATTCAACTTCGTCACCAAATACAGAAGGAGGCTGATAAGCAAACCCACGATGAGCAGAAACCAGTGTAATTCATTTTCAAAACCACTGGTGCGCGTCCCGGTTGCGGCAATCCGGGCCAGCCACCTTCTGTTGGCCACTTCAATTGTAACAGTTTTGAAATTTTTTTCCGACTTAAACTCGTCGCCTTCGCTCGGTCCTGACGATGAAAAAAAGTAAAAAAGATTTTTCGGATCTATAATTTCACTATCATATAATTCAAGCTTAAAGTTTTGGACAAGCACCAGAAGATTTTCCATCAGTTGATCAAAAAACCTCTTGGTCCGAAAAACCGCGCTGATATAACCGGTTAAGGCATGTCTGCGTTCTTCGACTGTTGAAATTGGGAATTTATTGTTATAAAGAGGTGAAAAAATAGTAAAGCCGGATTGAATGTCGACATTGTCTTCCTGAACCAGCTTTACCTGTGGGGTCATGGCCGGTTCGCCCGTGTCGCGGGCCCAGTCCAGGGCTTGCCGTCGTTTCTCTTCGTGTCTGACGTTGTATCCAAGCGCGCGTTTATTTCGCCAATCCATCGGATAAATATAAGTGACCGGAAAATAGTCCTGGCCGGTTTTTATCTGCGGTTTTGGCCAGATATCGAAATCACTGAAGCCGGAGGCAACCATCATTTTGGTGTGACGGCTGAGATCTGCCTCGCGCAGCCGAATGATGTAACTGATAGCCTGAATTCCGCTTTTTAAATTTGAAATTTGCAGCGTATTTTCGAACGAAGCGAATTCGTTGTGACTTACGAATTGACTCGAAATGAAGAGCCCCTGCGTCGGACGAATCTTACTATCAATATGTGATTGAATACTCGACTCGATGAAACTTTTAATGCTTTCAATTTTGTGTTCAATATGAGTTTGCTTCAGTTTAGTCTGAAAAATGAATGTGAATGCGGAAGCTAAAACGGTGAGGATGAGCGAACTGGCTAAAATAAGAATCGGTGGTACTCGGACAATTCGTTTTTTGATGACGTCTCTTAAATTGCCCCAGTTTAAAAACACATTTGCCTCCGAAAATTACATTTACTTTGCAAATGTTAAACCAGAGTATTTAACTACTTGCGCTGGAGTAGTATTTCAGGCAAAAAACCCAGTATTTTTTCAAAAGGTAAAATAAGATAAACGGAAGAATAAATGCCCAGGCAATCATCCAAAACTGGGTCGGTTCAAGTAATATGCGCGCTGGAATTGACGCGACCATTGCAAACGGCACCACAAAAATGAGAATTATCCGTAAGAAACCCGAATAAATCGCATCGGGGCGTAAACCCAGTCTGAAAATCGAGTACCAGATATACTGTAAAAAATCGGCGCGGGTAAAGATTATGGACGTGCTGTTTAAAGCAAAACGGCCGCAGAAAATAACGGAAAGCCCGGCCGGAATTAAAAAGACAAGCCATAGCAGCTTGAACCAGTTGAAATCCGGAAGCTGGTAAAGTGCCCAGATCAGGCCGCCGAAAGTAATAAAGAAACAAGGGATATGCGAAACAGATATCCGCTGCGAACTGAGCATAAACATCGAATTGATCGGCTTCATCAGCAGCAGATCCAGCGTGCCCTTTCGGACATTGTCGGTAAAACTCGAAAAATTAGGGTCCCAGAGAATCATGTAAATTGAATCAACGAATAACACC
>JANOJH010000308.1:0-1013 GCA_031408135.1 Bdellovibrio sp.
TGTAGTGAAACTGACTTAATACAACCTGAAACTACTCTACTAACACCATCGACTTCAACTCAATCGGAGTCTCTATCACTAATTTCTGCAAATACCTTATTTGTAAGCGCAACCGGAAGTGATGCCGGAGACGGAAGCGCAGCCAAGCCCTGGAAGACTCTAAAGTATGCCGTCACAAAGGTACCAGTTAACCAAGGTTATACCCTTCAGTTGTCTGCCGGAACATTCGTTGAAAATGGTCTCATTGAAGTTCCACTAGGTGTGAATATCGTTGGTGCGGGAATTGATAAAACAATTCTTAAGGCCGCCAGTACATTTTACTATTACCCTGCCTCGCCCGCTTATGCTAACGATAAATTTCTAATCAGCTTAAATGAATACAACCAGCTTAATGGTAATCAAACGCTAAAAGGATTTACGATTGATGGAGACGCCAAAAAATTACACGGTGGTATCTATGTTCGTCATCGGAATAATGTTACGATTGATTTTGTAAAAGTACAGAACACAAATTTTACTGGTATCTGGTTATGGGATGTAAAGGATTCTAAACTTAAGAATTCACAAATTGTAAACAGCTCATGGGGCAGCTCTTCGTATTGTGTAGGTGCTTTGAACCTTGGTAATCTGGAGCGTGTGGAAATTGATAAACTGAGTATTGATGAGAATAAAGGCTATGGCATCAAAGCGATTGGTCCAAGCGGCAGTAACAATATCCTGAATTTGAAAATCCATGACAGCCGAATATCTGTTCATCCATTCGGAATTTGGAATGGCGGATCAGCTCCCAATATTGCCATCGAACTCTGGCAGGTTAACCTTGTAGGTTCTGAAATTTATAACACCTATGTCGATAACACCATCTCATTAATCAATAGCAACGCAACTCCTTCAACAGGAATTCAAACCATCCGCGTTCACCACAATACAATTGACATGGAAACACGTGCACAAGGTGCAGGCTATGGGGTTGAATTAACCATTCACGATGCAGAGGTAGATCACAATTATTT
>JANOJH010000331.1:0-1319 GCA_031408135.1 Bdellovibrio sp.
GTGGCTATTTCCGCTTTTGTTTCGCTTACACTAACTCCTATGATGTGCGCTAAAATTTTGAAACGCAGGGCGGTTCAGCCATGGCTGTATAGAAAAACAGAACCATTCTATAACTGGCTGACGAATAGCTACGCATCAACACTTGAAGGTTTTATGAAACGCAGATGGCTGGCGTTTGTCATCATTGGTGTTTCCGGAGTATTGATTTATTTTTTAGGAACGACACTTCCATCAGAATTAGCGCCCATGGAAGATCGAAGTGAATTCAGGTTGCAGGCTCAGGCACAGGAAGGCGCAACATTCGAGTATATGGATCGATATGTTCAAGAGCTCACACAATTTATTTCAGAAGAAGTGCCTGAACGGAACGGATTAGTGAGCGTTACGGCACCAGGTTTTGGTGGTTCAGGGGTAAACTCCGGTTTTATTCGGGTAATCCTTAGTGAAGCAAAAGACCGCGATCGCACCCAGCAACAGATAGTTGACGATGTGACCGGCAAAGTAAAAAAATATAGCGGCATCAGAACCTTTATAAGCCAAGCTCAAACCATTGGTGATCGTAGAGGTGGATTCCCGGTTCAGTTTGTCATTCAAGCTCCGGAAATTGATAAACTTAAAAAAGTGCTCCCTGAGTTTATGTCCAAAGCAGCAGCCAGCCCCAAGTTTGCCTTTGTTGACCTTGACTTAAAATTCAACAAGCCTGAAATCAATATCTCTATTGATCGTGATAAGGCCAGAAATTTAGGAGTGAACGTTATTGATATTGCGCAGACTCTTCAATTAGGATTGAGCGGTTCACGCTTTGGCAATTACATCATGGACGGCAAACAATACCAAATCATTGGACAAGTTGAACGTGGGGACCGCAATGAACCCACGGATTTAAAAACCTTATATGTAAAAAATAAGCGCGGTGAACTTATACAACTAGATAATCTGGTAACCTTCCAGGAACAAAGCAGTCCACCACAATTATACAGGTTTAACCGATACTCCTCCGCCAAGGTAAGTGCGCAACTTGCAAACGGAATAGCTTTGGGTGAAGGCATAAAAGAAATGGAGCGAATTGCCAACGAAGTATTGGACGATAGTTATACAACCAGCCTGGATGGAGCCTCGCGAGAATTCTCAGAGAGCTCATCCAGTGTGTATGTTGCCTTCCTTATTGCGCTTGCTATTATCTACCTGATTCTGGCAGGCCAGTTTGAAAGCTTCAAAGATCCTCTCGTGATTATGTTTACAGTGCCATTAGCATTAGCAGGAGCACTAATTTCACTTTGGTATTTTAATCAGACGCTAAATATTTTTAGCCAGATCGG
>JANOJH010000454.1:0-2140 GCA_031408135.1 Bdellovibrio sp.
GGTCTTTAGCTGTAATCCCATCGTTTGGAAATAATTCGCATCAACCGATAATTGATCGGCTTCATACTCACGGTCGGGGAAATGTAAAACCGCAGTCGCATTACTTTTTCCCATGTGATGATGTGATCCTGAAATGGATAAAACATTAGGGTCGTTGGCCAATACAGCATTTAATTGTTCGTATGCCAATTGATCCGGAACAGCTGTATACAAGACATCGCGGTTACTGTACCCCCAGCTTCTGTGTGCCAGGTAATCGGTGTTTTGCGTAAACATAACGGCACTCGTGATGAAGATGCACGCCAATACTAATTGCACCCCTAAGAATATTTTCGTCAGCGGATTTTTATCGCCAAACTTTACCGATCCTTTCAGGATGCTGACGGTCTGAAATTTTGAAATATAAAAAGCAGGGTAGATGCCCGAGGCGATTCCCGTGATCAGTAAAACTGCTGGGAGATAGATCCAAAGATTTGGATCGCTTAGCTTGAATCCCATGCTGAAATTCCAGAGTCGCTCAAACCACGGAATAATAACAGTCCATCCCAACACAAGACCCAGTATCAAGGCAACGGATGTGATGAGGACGTTCTCCGTCAAGAACTGAATGATGACAACACCCCGTGTAGCCCCGATTGATTTTCGTACGCCTAATTCCTTTAACCGCTTTGTAGCAGAAACAATGGCAATGTTGATATAATTGAAACAGGCCAGGGCTAACATCAAGATGCAAACAGCGGATAGGAACATGATGGATTTATTGTTATCACCGGAACCCTTTCTGAATATGTCATCTCGTATATTGTCAGTTCTCTCATGCAGCGTTGCCAGTGGTTCGAATGCGAAAGAAGAGATGGCCCAGTCTTCTTTTACAGCTTCGTTTTGTAAACTTTTGTAGTTGCCCATTCCCTGCTCAATGGATTTCAAGTCAGAAGGATTTTCTACTTGTATGAGTGTAGCTTGTACAAATGTGCTCCAGTCATGGAAGTCATAGCTTGGATCGGAGGTGTGAAGGTTTTCATAGTTGATCAGAAAAGTAAAGTCTATGCTCCGCGATACCGGGAAGGCTTCTGCAACACCGGTGATTTTAAATGGCTTGCTCTTATCTTTATCAAATTTCAGTAGTATGGTTTGACCAATCGGATTCTCTTCGCCAAAGTACTTGATCGACATTTTTTCGCTTAGGACAACGCTGTTCACGTCTGCCAGCGAAGCCGATGTTCCCCATTTCAATGGAAAGGTGAACATCTCCAAAAATTCAGGATCGGTATACCTGATGCTTTCGTGAAAGACATGATCTTCATGCTTGACCACTGCGTTTCGGTCTTCCACCCGGCAAACTTTTTTGATTTGGGCAAAGTCTTGTTTAAGCAGTTCTCCCATCGGCCGTGGAGTCAGTCCATATTGTTGCATGGTGCCATCGCGGTTGGCAAAAAAAGTAATCAGGAATACCTCGTTTTTATTTTTATGGAATTGATCTCTGCTATACGTCCATCGGGCGAAACCATACGCAAATACGCAAAAGCCGATAGCTGCGGCTAAACCAAAGAGGTTGATAAATGAGTTTAATGGATTTTTCATCATACCCCTGAACGAAACTTTAAAGTAGTTTTTGAACATGCTGAGTTGATTTAGATTTTGAAACACTTCCAGATTCTTAAGTAAGATTGGCCTTAATAGTTTGAGCATTTCCCATGTGTAAATTCGTTTTGCATGGCGGAGTGATAATTGTTCTATGTTGTCGTGGAAAATTTCTTCCATATCACCTTCAATCTCTTCCAGGTATTCTTTTTTTACAAAGAACCGTAAGAGTTTGAGCGGCCACCTGGGCGGATCGATAGGGATTGGTTGATTCATATTATGGTTGAACCACTTTTGGTTTTTGAACTCTCACACCGATAATCAAAAGCCATAGCGTAAACGCAAGTTCTCCGAGCATTGCTGGGAAGGAGATTTTAAAGAGTATATTATAGTATTCCGGAAACAGTAGGCTCGTAATGCTCAAGACCACATAGGCAAAGCCGGTGATGGTTAGCCAGATGCCCAGAAAACGGGGAAGGAAACGTGACTTGTAAGTAAGAATTGCTAAGGGGAAAAGCCATAGACCCCAGTATGCTTCTAATGTCAAATTTCCGTAATC
>JANOJH010000473.1:0-1141 GCA_031408135.1 Bdellovibrio sp.
TCCGCAAAAAAATAACAAGGCTAAAGACATTAGAATCCGCTGCATATCGCTTAAGTTGAGGTTAACAGGATAGAATTATTAGAAAAATACATCTTTTAACAGGTAAAATCAATACCTGTTAAAAGGTTTCTAATCAAGAATTCTATTGGGTTAGTTTTTTGACTTTGCCTCGAAGATGAACTCACTTCCTGGTTCATTATCACCAAACCACCCATATTTCGGATCTTCTTTTTGACCCCGTTCTACAGTGAAGTTGATTTCGCTTGAAGTAATAACGCCAAGTTTGCCACCGTAAGTCCTTAAGGATTCAATAAACCAGTAGGCAAAAGGCGAGTGTTTTCCTGGCCTTCCATCTTGCACATATACTTTTCCTCCCGATGTTAAATAAATGCGCGTTTTATGGATGAGCTTCTTTTTTATAAATTCAGCAGAAGACTTGCCTGCATAGATAGGATCCATGTCCTCGCTGCCACGGCTTGCAATGGCCTGATCAAATGTGCCCCCAAAACAGGCATCCAACGTAAGAAAAATGTGGCGACATGGATTATTATTGAGCGTTGCACTTAAGGAAGTATAGGGATAATAGGTGTCGCTTGTTTCATCGTCCCGTTTTGAATCTTTAAACACAAGATATCCGTCTTTCACTAACGGGTCAAACTTTCCGTGTCCGGCAATAAAAATGAAAAGCTGATCGTCTGGTAAATAGTTTTTAGCGCTATATTCCCGAATTTTCTTTATCGCTTCTTCCTTTGTGGGATTAGTAATCAATTGCACATTAAACCCATAATTTTCTTTAAGCTCTTTGGCAATGGCTGTTGCGTCAAAAACAGGATTGGCAAGTTTTGTCCATTCATTATATTCATCCGTTGCAATTACCAGAGCATAGTCTGTTCGACTGGTGCTTGCCAATACAACGTTGAGTGTTACCAATCTTGATTCCGAAATAATCCCACCCGCCTCGCCTTCGGCAACAATTTTAATTTCATTAATACCATTTGTGAGAAGCACTTCTTTCTCAAATAAAAAGTCAAACTTACTCTCGTCCGCCTTAGATGAACCAAAGCCGCGACTATCGTCTGGCTCACCTCCATTCACTAATATAGTAGCATTTTTAAGTTTGCCTCCTGCCTGAACTCCTGCC
>JANOJH010000538.1:0-4008 GCA_031408135.1 Bdellovibrio sp.
CTGAAGATACTCGGTGTGCGTGTTAAATTCGGGCGGTTTGGCATGCGCCCCCAGAAAAGTACTGATAATTCTCGGGCCTTTTAACTTCTTTACAACGTTCAACAGTTTAACTTCGTTTATAAGATCAAGCGCGTAACCCGATTTAATTTCAAGCGTTGAAACCCCCTGCTTTATAAATCGGTCAACCCGCTTCTGGGTCTCGAATAGCAGGTTTTTGATTGATGCTTCACGCGTGGCTTTCATTGTAGAAAGTATGCCCCCGCCCTGTTGCGCAATTTCAAGATAGGTGACGCCCTGATTTCGCATTTCAAACTCTTCGGCTCTTGACCCGGCAAAAATCGAATGCGTATGGCATTCGATAAATGACGGAAACACCAACTGATTCTTCAGATCGACACTTTTCCGGATCTTGAAATTTTTCGGAACTTTGTTTTGGGGCCCCAGCCACCTTATGATCCCTTTATCAGTAACAAAAGCCATCTTTTCAGGATGGCTTTTGAATTCCGAATCAACGAGTCTCAGATTTCGAAAAAGAGTTATTGCCATATAATCTATTTTTTCTTTCCTTGAGCTTCCACGTGCGACATTGCCGCAGCCACGTCTTCGGCACTTCCTAGGTACTCTTTACTGAGCACTTTCAGGTTTTCATCGAGTTTATAAACCAAAGGAATGCCTGTCGGAATGTTCACTTCCATAATTTCTGCAGGCGTTAATCCTTCAAGATACAGTACAAGCGCGCGGATTGAATTTCCATGGGCCGCCACAATTATTTTTTTACCCGCTTTCAGGTCTTTGACGATCTTCGTATTCCAGAGCGGCAAAAATCTTGCGACGGTGTCTTTCAGCGACTCGCCGCTGGGAAGCTCATTGGGGTTTACATCCGCGTAACGGGGGTCATTGGCCGGGTGTTCCGGATTGGAACTAATCATCAGCGGCGGCGGAGTATCAAAACTGCGACGCCAGATTTTAACCTGCTCTTCGCCGTGCTTGGACGCCGTTTCGGCTTTATCAAGCCCCTGCAAGCCGCCATAGTGGCGTTCGTTGAGTTGCCACTCCTTTAGGACAGGAATCCATTGCAGCTTCATTTCATCTAGAATAATATTTAAGGTTTTTATGGCTCGTGTCAGCCGACTGGTGTAGGCCAGATCGAAATCGAAACCCATTTCTTTGAGAATTTTGCCCGCTTTTTGCGCTTCCAGAATGCCTTTGTCAGATAAATCGACATCTTTCCATCCGGTAAATCGATTTTCTTTGTTCCAGGCAGATTCTCCGTGGCGAATCACAACTAATGTATACATTTAAAACTCCAAAGCTAATTGTTTTCTCGTTTTATTGTTTTATCTGGGACCGATTTTATGAGAAGATTATCATTCTAAAAACAGTTGAGGTCAAAGCATAATGAATCACATGAATCTTGAATATCTGGAATCACTTTATAATCAATTCAAAACTTCACCCGAATCGGTTGAGCCGGAATGGAAAAGATTTTTTGAAGGGGTGGAATTCGCCAAAGACGGCGTTTTCGGTTTTTCAGAAAAAGAGCTCGAAGTTTACAATTTAATTACGGCGTATCGCAATTACGGACATTTCGAAGCCGATCTCGATCCTTTAACCAACTCGGTAGCACCCAGCGAACAACTGGGCCTCGGAAAATTCAACCTGACCGAAAAAGATTTAACCCGAAAATTTCAGATCGGCTCGATGATCGGCAAGCCGAACGCGCCATTAAGCGAAATCATTACCCACTTAAAAGCCGTGTATTGTGGACGCCTGACAGTACAGTGTGCTGAAGCTCTGCCAGAAGTGCGAACCTGGTTCATCAACGAATTTGAAAAAAATCAAAATGGTTTCAAACTGACCACCGAAGAAAAAAAAGAAATACTTCTTTCTGTTACTAACGCTGAATCTCTCGAAAAATTCATCCACACCCGTTACGTCGGCACAAAAAGATTTTCAATCGAAGGCGGAGATGCCCTGTTGCCGATGCTTGAACGCATTACTGCAAAGGGTGCGGCCCTTAACGTTGAAGAAGTTGTTATCGGTATGGCTCATCGCGGGCGTATCAATGTTCTGGCCAACTACATGCAGAAAAGTGTTGCGCAAATGTTCGCCGATTTTAACGGCCCGACAGATCTTGAAGCGCCGGTGGAAGATTTCGACGGCGATGTTAAGTATCACCTCGGTTATTCACAGATTAAAGCAACCAAGGCTGGAAATGTTGATGCGCATCTGGCTTTCAACCCGTCGCACCTTGAAGCAGTTAATCCAGTGGTGCTGGGCATGGCGCGCGCTTCTCAACGTAAACGCAAAGACACAAAAGACCGCGGTCGCGTAATTCCGATTCTGATACACGGCGATGCGGCCTTTGCCGGCCAAGGCGTTGTGATGGAAGTTTTCCAGATGGCGCACGTGCGCGGTTATAATGTGGGTGGCAGTATTCATATCGTCGTTGATAATCAGGTGGGCTTTACCACAAATCCTGAAAACGGCAGATCTTCACACTACTCTTCTGACGTTGCCAAAGTATTGGCTATTCCGGTAATTCATTGCAACGGCGACGATGTTGAAGCCTGCGTTCGCGCGGTCGACATTGCGGTTCGTTTCCGCCAGGAATGGAAACGCGATATCGTCGTCAACATGATTTGCTACCGTCGTTACGGTCATAATGAAGGTGACGAACCGGCTTATACTCAGCCTTTAATGTATGACATCATCCGTAAACACCCAACTTTGCGCGAACTTTATTCGAAGCAACTTGTACAGGCCTGCACCTGTGATCAGGTTTTTGCTGACTCCCTGATGACGAACAGAATGAACGAGCTGCAGACTATTTTTGAAGAAGCGAAAAGCTCGCCGCCGAAAGTAAAAACTTTTAAATTTGAAGGCGCATGGGAAGGTTTAAAAAAAGCCACTCAAACCGATATCGAGAAAACCGCCGACACTTCAATCGACCTAACCACTCTTACAAAGATCGGTTCCATGATTGCGGAAACTCCCGAGGGTTTCAACCTTCATCCGAAATTAACCAAACTTGTTCAGGCCCGCAAAGCGATGGCGCTCGGTACAGAAGCGGTCGACTGGGGTATGGCCGAACTGCTGGCTTACGGCAGTTTGATCAGCGAAGGCACTTCTGTGCGCCTGACCGGGCAAGATTGCGTGCGCGGCACTTTCACACACAGGCATGCTGCCTTTTACGATACCAAAACCGGCGAAGCGCTCTTTCCGCTGAAACAACTGAATTCAGAAAAAACAAATTTCTGCGTTTACGATTCAATATTATCTGAATACGCCGTGATGGGTTTTGAATACGGCAATTCAATTACCGACCCAAGCTTTTTAACAATGTGGGAAGCTCAGTTCGGTGATTTCGGAAACGGTGCACAGATTATCATAGATCAGTTTTTAGTTGCCGGCGAAGCTAAGTGGCAACAAATGAGTGGTTTGGTCTTATTGCTGCCGCACGGTTATGAAGGCCAAGGGCCCGAACATTCTTCGGCACGGCTTGAAAGATTTTTACAATTATCCGCGCAAAATAATATTCAGGTCGCCAATCTGACAACCCCTGCGCAGATATTTCATGCGCTCAGGCGACAGGTGCGACGCAACTTCCGTAAACCGCTGGTTGTGATGTCTCCGAAATCCTTACTGCGCCACCCGCGCGCCACCAGCACCATTGCTGAATTGGCCACCGGGTCTTTTCAGGAAGTTATAAAAGATCCGTTTATTTCAGATACCGGCAAAGTCGAAAAAATCGTATTTGTATCGGGGAAGCTTTACTATGAGCTGCTCGAAGAACGTGAAAAAACCCGCGACCTGAGCGCTGCGCTCGTTCGCTTGGAACAGATCTCGCCGTTTCCGGCAAATCGGGTAAAAGAAATTTTTGCACTTTACCCGAACGCCAAAAAACTTGTGTGGACACAGGAAGAACCGAAAAATATGGGCTCGTACCAGTTCGTCTTTTTCAGATTTATGGAACTGATCAATCAGCTGAATCTGAAGTTGAGTATG
>JANOJH010000572.1:0-8385 GCA_031408135.1 Bdellovibrio sp.
CATTAACTGAGTTGCCGGTAAATCACTTGTTCTTAAAACGGGTATTTTGGACGGGATTTTGGTTTTTTTTGATTTTTTAAAAATCGCTTTTTTCTGAGCCAAAACTACTCCCGAGTGTAATCAAAGGTTTATAGTTAATACCGAGAAACATGTCAATTGGCCAATATTTAGACCCCGAAGGCTACCAAGAAGACGTAATGATTTTAGCTATTTGGCGCGCTGTCCGTGCTATTGATATTATGTAAGAAGTGCAAAAGGCTAGCGGCGGGCCATCGGCACCTAAAAAGTATTGCAACAATACATGTCGCAAAATCTCTTGAGGGACGCGGAATGAGAATTTTTTCGCGACTCACGATACCTTCAAAATCAGATGATGATGCGGGTAGATTCTTGCAAGCATTTGAATCAGCTTATCCGTAGTAAAACGTACATTTCTGTAATGCAAAACCTTGCTCATAATACTTTCATCAACACCAATAATTTTTGCAAGCTCTTTGGATTTTAAGTCATGCTCCCGTTGATAGATCACAAATTGACGGCAAATTTCATAGCGAAACTTCTCGAGTGCGCTAGCCCTGGGAGAGAGCATCAAAGAACCTTCGGATTTTTCAAGTTTTTTCCTGATTTTTGTAAGTTCTTTTTCACTTGGAAATTTCATCACTTCCTCCTATAGGCATTAATAACACCAATAAACAATTCTTCTTTTTCTATAAGCCACACGAGCCGATACCTTTTATTATCTAATACCAAATTCTCATTCATGTAATATTCAAAACTGAGAGCCTTGGTTTCAGGTGCGAAATCTCCTCCGTCCAATAGACCCACAAGTGCAAGAATCAACTCCTCGGACATTGTGGAAGAGTGTTTCAGTTTATAATGTGAATCAATAACAACTTTTTTAATTTTCTGACCATTGACTGTAATGCTAACCGAGTATGAACCTCTTTCCACTTTGGATCCTCTCATAAATGGGCAAATTTGTCAAGTTCTATTTAATTTACTTAAAAAATGTATCTACGGGATTTACAGGGAGCACGATTTTTGCCACCTTCAACTAATTTAAGGGCTTGTTTGAGTTAGTCTAATTTCCGAATCACGACAGTCGAGTTTGGGTTTTGGCCAGATCTAATTGAAAAATTCATTTGAACGTTCCGTTCCTGATGGAACTTCTCAGGAAAAAACCGGAGTTTGCTGCTTCGTGCCGACGTCAAAGATCGGGATGAAGAACCTTCTAAGCGTTGTCTAAGCAAATTTTTGTAACCGGCAACGCGGATTTACAGGTTCAGATTAGATTGGGATTCAGCCCAAATCTTTCAGTCGCTTTAAAATATTTTTTTCAAGGTGCGTCCATCTTTTTTCTTCCATAGGTATTTTAGAGAGGACTGAATATGATTTTTTGAAATCACGAACAAGTTTATCGAGCATTTTGATCACTGCGATTTTTGGCACATCATATTTGCCGCCGAGTTGGAGAAAATCCTTGCGCTTAAGATTATCATCTCGACCATTCAGTTTAAGCGCCATTTTTGGGTCGCCATAAATGTAAGTGCAGATTAAATCATAAGCAGGGGTTAGATCGATAAAGCCGTCAAGCGTCGTCTGCAGACTGATGTTTTTTGCATGCAGATCTCCGTTGCCGAGCAGATAGGAAAAACTGATTTGTTGTAACAGTTTTAAAATCGATACCGCCGGCGCCGTTGTTAACTCAGCCACAGCAATCGCGATTTCATTTATTGACAGTCGGTATTTATCGGCCGGATAACGGGATAAAAACTGACAGGCATCTTCTTGATGTAACATCTGGAAGCTTGCCGTTTTTTCATTATAAATGCGGTCAAAGCGCTCGACCAAAAGCCCGGTGTTTTTGTTTTTATCCCGTACCAGCTTTGATTGTGCTGTATGCAGGCCGCATTTGTTTGCGAGCTGCATACAGTGCAATTCGTTTTGAACCAAATTCGGACGGTCTTTAGGATTTAATTTTAAAATGTAAGATTTTGTTTCTTTGGCGATATTCAGCGGAAAACTGATCATAGCTGCGGAAATTTTTTCCTGTACGCCGGCGATAGAGTCTTCGCCCTGAGAGTAGGAATTAAGTTTAAGAATTTTCTGCAGATATTCATAAAAATCGATTTCTTTCAGTTTCGGCACCAGACGCGCGTCGCGCGGAGTGGTTTTGCCTTTAAGATTTTTTGCATACACATCACCGATAACCTGTGTTCCGGCAGCCGCAAAAAGACTGAAAAGATCGTCTTCTGATGATTTAATCTGGCTAACGAGAGCCCGAAGTCTTAGGCCCTCAGGCAGCAGCCCGGCAAAAAATGCAGGTAAGTTAGTGCCTTGAACAATAAGCCGAGCCGACGTGTTTTTTTTTATTCGAAACGAAATGCCGTCAAATTGACGGTTTTGCAAAAAAGAGTCGTTAAATTCAAAAACACAACCGTTGGAGGTTCGCCTGAGAGCCCCGGCTTCGAGGTCGTTGCGGTATATTTTCAATTCAGTAACTTGCTTCGGGGGCGTCATTGGTTTTGTGCCTTAATGTAGAGGCGTTCCTGGCCTTGCTCGAGCGTTAAGCGCAGGCCTAGGGCGTGCAGAATGTCTAATACTTTTGAAATATGGGCCGTAGTTTTACCGGCCTCGACCTGGCTTACCAAGTTAAGGCTCACACCTGCGAGGTCTGCAAGTTCAGTTTGCGAGAGTCTCAGTTTTTTGCGTTGAGATTGAATGGCTTTACCTAAGTTTTGGATGGCTTGTTCATTTGTGCTCTTCATTAGGCCCTCAATTTTTATACTTCGATCGTAGGAAAATTACTTAAAATTAACAGATTTTTATTGAATTTTCAACATAATTCATCCGATCGTGGGAAATATGTCACTATTTTCTCGTTTAAGCCGTTTTTCTATGTTTCATGGCTTTAGCCAGATCGTAAGTAGCCTGCATATTCATCCAGATCTTAGCTGATGTATTAAGAACTTCGGCCAGATCTAATGCGGATTCGGCCGTGATGCCGCGCTTTCCTTTAATGAGTTCGTTCAGTTTGGCTCTAGTCCATTTTACTTTTTGTGCAAATTCGAGCTGCGTTGTTTTGGCCGGAATCAGAAATTCTTCAAGCAGGATTTCGCCAGGATGAAACGGGTTCTGAAAAGAATTCTTTTTGGATTGGGTTTTCATTTTTTGATTCCTTCCTTCTGGATTACTTATGGTAGTCGATTACTGTAACTTCATGAGCGGTGTTGTTGATCCACTTAAAAATTATCCGGTACTGATCATTTATCCGAATGGAGTAAAAATCTATTGAGGCCCCTTTTAGGCGCTCTAATCTGTTGCCGGGCGGGGCCTTTAAGTCGTTTAAGGATTCGGCATCACTTAAATACATGAGTTTTCGCCGGGCAATTCGATATAATTCCGGCGGAAATTTGATCGTGTTTTTGGTTTTTAAGTCGTTAAACATATCTTCCGTTAACGTGTTACCAAAAGAAGAAATCACGCTTGCCTTTCAATTATCATGTTATCATAACATGATAATTATGTCAATTTTTATGGGTTTGTAAGTTGGAAGTGCAAAATTGACAGCGGCCTTTTGTCGATTGAGGTGAATACGTACGTGGGCTCAACTCCGAAAACCGATCAATCTAGACTTTTCTGCAAGTAAAAATCCGGGCGGGAAGCCCCGTGCTGCATAAGATTCAGGGTTTGAGCAGCGAAGAAGCACTGGCGACGGCGCGCGAAGTGATCAAAAAAGAGGGCATTCCGTATCCGTAGGTGCCTGGCACCTCAGATTCAACTTTTTAAATCGTCAGCTCTGTATGAGCGATTTCCTATTATTTAAGCTTTATATAAAGCCGCTAGAAATGGCAATCGCGGTGCTCGCAGTTCGAACTTCGGATCGTGAAGGTGCCAGCCACCTTTTGATTGACTTAAGTACTTGTAAAATCTAGTTTTATTCTTATTAAACAAGGAGTCACTAGGGTATGGATTCATTTTACATGATATCGCCGATCGCGGCCGGAATCGTTGGTTTGGTTATTGCGGTTTTTCTTTATTTCCGAGTAAAAGCCCAGCCCGAAGGAAATGAAACCATGAATCGTATCGCGGGTTATATTCGCGAAGGTTCGATGGCGTTTTTGGTTCGTGAGTATAAAGTACTTGCGGCTTATTGCCTCGTAGTCGGTGTTTTGTTGTTTTACGCCTTAGGTATCGAAGCGGCATTCTGGTTTATCATGGGTGCTTTTTTATCTTTACTTGCAGGTTTTATCGGAATGAAAGCGGCGACTTTTGCCAATGTTCGCACGACTCAAGCGGCAGCCACTTCAACCAAAGGTAATGCGCTTTTGATTGCACTTGATGGCGGCGCGGTTATGGGTTTGGCAGTTGCGGCACTTGGGCTGATCGGCCTTGGCGCGGTTTATTATATTTATCGCGGATCTGCGCATGTCGGTACTATTCTACATTCTTTTGCGGTGGGTGCTTCTTCGATTGCGCTTTTTGCCCGTATCGGCGGTGGTATTTACACAAAGGCAGCTGACGTCGGTGCGGATATCGCAGGTAAAGTTATTGAAAATATTCCTGAAGATGATCCGCGTAATCCGGGTGTTATTGCAGACAACGTCGGAGATAACGTCGGAGACGTGGCCGGAATGGGTGCAGACATTTATGAATCGATGGTTGCAGCGATTGTTTCGGCAATGGCAATTGCCTTGACGATCAGCAATGCCAACCTTCCGAAAATTATGAGTTCTGAAAATGTTGCGCCTGAAGAAATTCGCATGATGGGTGTGGGATTACCTCTGATTTTATCTACCCTTGGCTTGGTCATTTCTATTGTTGTTATTTTTGCGGCCCGCGCGCTGAAAAACCAGAAGCCGGCAACTGTCTTACGTTCTTCGTTGATGTTGCCTCCGGTAATCCTGACGATTGTTTCTTATATTTGTATGCCGCTGATGGGCGTTTCACAGAATGTAACCTGGGCGTTGGCTGCGGGAGCTTTCGGTGGAGCTTTGATCGGTTTGATTACGGAATACTACACGGCGATGAGACCAATTCGTCTGATTGCAGAAGCCGCTAAAACCGGTGCCGGAACTGCGGTTATCCGTGGTTTAGCTGTTGGTATGGAATCGGTTGCTTTGCCTACGATCGTAGTTGTCGTTGCGGCATACATAGCAGACAGGTATCTGGGCTTGTATGGTATTGCACTTGCGGCAGTCGGTATGCTTGCAGGTACTGCGGTTGTTATGACGGTGGATGCTTACGGACCTATTGCGGATAATGCCGGTGGAATTTCTGAGATGTCGGGATTAGATCCTAAAGTCCGCGAAATCACCGATGAACTCGATGCCGTCGGAAACACAACGGCCGCAATCGGAAAAGGTTTCGCGATCGGTTCTGCGATTCTGACAGTGTTGGCCTTGTTCAGTGCTTTCAATATGGAAGTGAATCACGTTCGACTTTTAAACGGTGTAGCTGCGATGCAACTGGATTTAACGTCTTCAAGTGTATTGCTTGGAATATTACTGGGCTCGATTCTGCCATTCCTCGTGGGTGCAACAACAATGACTTCGGTTGGAAAAGCTGCCGGAAAAATCGTGGTTGAAATTGCCAGACAGTTTAAAGAAATTCCGGGATTATTACAGGGAAAAGCCGAACCGCAGCCTGCAAAAATCGTTGATATCGCAACGACGGCAGCACTTTATGAAATGATTTTGCCGGGCATGATTGCGATTGTGGCTCCGGTATTTGTAGGATTCTTTATGGGGCCTCAGGCGCTTGCAGGAATGCTTGCGGGCGGCCTAGCAGTTGGAGCCGCGATGAGCCTGTTTATGGCGAATGCCGGTGGTGCTTGGGATAACGCAAAGAAATTTATCGAAAAAGGCGGGCTGCCAGGTCATAAAAAAGGATCTGACGCACACAAAGCCGCAGTTGTCGGTGACACCGTCGGAGACCCGTTCAAAGATACTTCGGGCCCGGGTATTGCCATCCTGATTAAGGTAATGTCAGTTGTGAGTTTGTTGATCGCGCAATTGATTGCACTGAGATAATTTTTTTAGATAATTTAAACATTGTCGCTTTGCCTATAATCGAATTTCCGTCAGTCAAAACTGACTTCTGAATTGCTACGCAATTCAGAAGTACCATCCGAAAAGACGAACGACTTTAAATATTCTGATCTTTTGAGGATGGAGTGCAACTCGCTATTCCAAGAACTACCGCAACTACTTAAACTCCCGATTAAACAACCGGTGCAGGGCTTTATCATTATACTTATCATCAACATCCAGCAAATCCTGTTCGCTGTAACCGGAACGGATCGAAAGAATCCCGATGAAGTTTTCAGCAAGGGTAAAATCAATTCGCCACGTACGATAAGCGAGGCTAAAATAATTCGAAAATTCTTCAACCCGTTTTTTGTCTTTGTTGGTGGGATCGTATTCAAGCTGCCTTGCAATAAAGGCGCGGATTTCTTTAACGTTATTTTTTTCGAGAAATTCCAACTGCGAATCCGCATACGGGGAAATTGAAATCTGATTCTGATGGAAGCTTGATTTTTCGATCCAGTCGATCTTGGCATTTTCGGCCACATCATATTCGGGATGATAAGGTTTAATATCGAAAATCGGGGAGTCATGCAAAATGTCGTTACCGCCGATTTCAACGATGAGACCGTTTACTGAAATAAGTTCAACAAGGCTAAGGCCGATCGGGTTGGGGCGGTAAGGTGCGCGCGTGGCAAACACACCGATTTTTTTATTTGATCTTGGCGCCTGCACAAGCGGTTTCCAGTTTTCGTTCTGATGAAAGCCGAAAATAATCCACAAATGCGAACAGCCCGATAAATCCTGCAGGGCTTGTTCGAAATTTTCTCCAGAATTCAGGCGGATTTTTCCGAAGAGTCCCAGCTCATCCGGCTGACGTCCGGCCTGATAGGGCTCGACTTGAGCTGACTCGAAAATACCGATGGGTTTTAAAATTGTTTCTTTTGTTAACAAGTGCCAGCCACCTCAAGGTCGTTCCACTGTTTGCGCCATTCGTAGCCGGCGATTGCGGCTGCGGTTGCGGCGTTAAGGGAGTTTTTAATTCCGTAAACCGGAATGCGGCGGATTTCGTTACACATTGCCAGTTGCTCTTTGTCGAGACCAAAGCGTTCGTTGCCGACAACAAATGCCACCGGCTGTTTTTCGGTGAACGGGAAAGATATGTCGAGCGCTTTAGCCGAGGTTTCGAGTGCCACGATGTAATAATTATTTTTTTTTAAGCTTTCAATGGCTTCAGTAAAAGCGCAGGTTTGCCAGTCGAGAATGAGCGCGGCACCCAAGGCGGCCTTTTCAACCTGCAGTTGGTGCGGCGTTGGCGTGTAGCCGGTCAGCCAGACTTTTTGCGCGCCGAGTGTGTCGGCGGTTCTAAAAATCGAGCCCACATTGAAAGCTGAACGCATGTTATCGACGACAAAATGCAGCGGTACGCGCTTTGCGATGAGATGATCGCGGTCGGTGGTTGAAACCAGAAAATCGTCGTCTTGGATGGCTTTTTTAAGATAACGTTCAAAAGGAACAGCAATGCCGGCAAAGTGCCGCATGGTCATTCCTGTTGTTAAGTGGTGCTGATACTTTGAAAGTTTTTTAAGTATTGGATCTTCGGAATTTTCAAGGCTTGCTATGCAATCAATCAGCAACTCGAGCAGCTGATTGTCGAACATTCCGTCTTGGGAATCTTTTTCGAGGCCTTGAATCAGGCGCTGGATTTCTTCGACCTTGGCTTTACTCATTTTACTTTTGCTCCACCTTTTGCGCCGGTGTCGGGTGATAGTACAAATAAATCCGTGCCGCCATCGCCGGCCGCAAGCACCATGCCCTCACTTATGCCGAATTTCATTTTGCGCGGTTTAAGGTTGGCGCAGATAAGAACTTTACGGCCCAGTAACTTTTCAGGAGAATAGGCGGATTTAATTCCTGCGATGATCTGCTTGGTAACTCCGGGTTCAAGTTCAACTTTAAGTCTTAAGAGTTTATCGGCCTCTTTGATTTCTTCAGCTTCGATGACAGTGGCAATTCTTAAATCAATCTTGGCAAAATCCTCAAATTCAATTTCTGCTGGTGGACCGGCCGGAACGGCCAGAGCGGATTTAGTCGCCGATGCAACAACAGCGACCTTTGGCTTTTCGGTTACAGCATAAATCTGTTTTTGTTCTTCGATCATGGCCGCTATTTTTTCGGGATCAACCCGGCTGGCCAAATGGGTGTAGTCATTAATTTTATGCTGAGTTAAAACAGTTGAATGATCGCTCCACTGGTAGGGCTTTTCATTCAGCAACAATTCGACTTGGGCTGCCATTTTCGGCAAAACCGGTTTTAAGAAAATGGCCATTTTGCGGAACGCATTTAAAGTGGTGGTGAG